>JAXJRE010000249.1:0-9082 GCA_036310785.1 Acutalibacteraceae bacterium | reverse complement strand
TTCAGGGACTTGAGGACTTCTTCGGCGATATGGACTTCAAGGTTGCAGGTACAAAGAAGGGTATCACAGCAATTCAGATGGACCTCAAGGTTCACGGTCTTACTCCCGAAATCATCAAGGAAGCCCTTGAAAAGACCTACAAGGCTCGTTGCTACATTCTTGACGAGATCATGCTTCCCGTTATCTCCGAGCCGAGAGCAGAGCTTTCAAAGTATGCTCCCAAGATGCTTTCCACCAAGGTTCCCGTTGACAAGATTGCCGAGGTTATCGGTAAGCAGGGCAAGGTCATTCAGAAGATCTGCGCCGAGTGCGACTGTAAGGTCGATGTCGAGGAGGACGGAAGCGTATTTGTTTGCTCTCAGGATATTGAGAATGCAAAGCGTGCGATCTTTATGATTGAGACGATCGCAAACGATCCCGAGGTCGGCGCTATCTATAAGGGTGTTGTCACAAGAATTATGGACTTCGGCGCATTCGTCGAGATCGCTCCGGGCAAAGAGGGACTCGTTCATGTCAGCCACCTCGATGTCAAGAGAGTTGACAAGGTAACCGATGTTGTCAATGTCGGCGACGAGGTTATTGTTAAGGTTCGTGAGATAGACGATCAGGGCAGAATCAACCTTTCACGCCGTGAGGCTCTTATCGAGGTTGAGGGACTTGTTCCTGAGAATGAGATCTCCGACGCTCCGAGACGTCCTTCGGGTGATCGCCGCAGAGGCGGTCCGAGAGGCGGCAAAAGAGGAGACCGTAAATAATTAACAGTCAATAATTGAGGGCTGTATCTTCGCTTGATTTTGGGCGACGGTACAGCTCATTTTCTTTTTAAAATAGAATAAAAGATTACATAAAAAAGAACTGCCGTACAAAATACGACAGTTCTTTGAATGTTTGTTGTTTAACCCTGTGCGTAAGCACCTACCTGCATCATAAAGTCGCCGATCTGTGCGCCGAACTCAGGAGCACCGTCCATGATGAGCTTGCCCTTCTTTGTGGATTCAAGCATATCGTCCGTTGAAAGGAGAATACCGAATGCACTTTCAAGGCAGTCAAATCTCATGGTGAAGAACGGCATAGCTCTCTTATAAGTGCCGCGTCCTGCTCTGGTCTTACCTGCCTTAACACGCAGGAATGCGCTGACCTCGGGATGTCCATCAACCGCCCATGCATAAACACGGTCGGGGCTCTTCTTTGCCCAGTCGTGAACAGCCTCGTGACCGTTCTTGTTAAGCTGGCTGATACCTGAGGAGAGGAGATAGAAGAAGCACTTGCAGGCGAGAACCTGTGTTGCCTCGTCCTCGGGACAGGCTTTGATATTAAGAAGAGATGACATCTTGAGAAGAACAGCCATAAAAGCCGCAAACTCAACGGGCTTTTTGAGAATACCCTTCATCTTAGGCAGAGTCGCAGGAGCGATCGTACCCTTGAAGAATGCGTTCATAGTCTCCATTGACTTGAACTCAAGCTCAATATGAGCGTTTGTCGCAACCTTGTCTGCGCAGACTTTCCACTCGCCGTTGTTTACGGTGAAATGAGTTGCATACTTGCCGTTCGGAGCATCGGGATCCAATGCACTGACCTGATAGATACAGTGAATATGCTCGAATTTCTTTGCAATCTTAGGATCGTCGGTAGCAATAACCTTGAGCAACGGCAATGCAGCGTTAAGGAAGATCTTATTGGTTAACAATACATCATTTGCCATTATCAATCAATCCTTTCGATATTATACATCGTCGTCCCAGTTATCGTCTTCCTCGAAGTCCTTATTCATTGCTTCACGGACAGCGGCAACGATACCGTTGCAGTCGATGCCGACCATGGACATAATGTCCTCATGAAGACCGATAGGAGCGAACTTATCCTGAAGTCCGAGACGTGTGAAAGCACAGCCCTTTCCGGCTTCAGCCATAACCTCTGCAACAGCAGAGCCGAGACCGCCGATAACGCTGTGATCCTCAACCGTGATTATACGGCGGGTGTCCATAACTGCCTTGAGAACAGCTTCCTTATCAAGAGGCTTGATGGTGTGCATGTCAAGGACACGAACTTTAAGTCCGTCTGCCTGCTCAAGGAACTTAGCTGCCTGATAAGCCTGGAATACGCAGGATCCGCAAGCGATAACAGTGATATCTGTACCGGGATTGACCTCGATAGCCTTGCCTACTTCAAACTTGTACTCATGGGGATAATCCTTGCCGTAAAGGGTACGGTCAAATCCACGGTTGATTCTGATGTAGTAGGGGCCGAAGTTTTCGTATGCTGCCTGAACAGCCTCTGCTGTCTCAATACCGTCAGCAGGGCAGATGAGCGTCATATTCGGGAGAGAACGGATAACCGCCATATCGCAGATAGCGTGGTGAGTTGAACCCGCCTGACCGAAAGAAGTACCCGAATGGGTAGCTATCGTCTTAACATTGATGTTCTGATAGCAGATGTCGGTGTGGATCTGATCTGCCGAACGAAGAGATGCGAAGGTTGAGAAAGTAGAAACAAAGGGAACAAGTCCTGCCTTTGCCATACCTGCGGCAATACCGAACATATTCTGCTCAGCAATACCTACGTTGAAGAAACGGTCAGGAAATTCCTTGCCGAAAACGCCGATCTTGGTAGATCCTGCAAGGTCTGCCGAAAGTCCAACGATATCCTTATGCTCACGACCGAGGTCAACAAGTGTCTGGCCGTAGATTTCCGCTGTTGAAAGCTCTGTGGATTCAAGAGCCGTATATGAAAGTCCACCTGCCATTATTTTGCCTCCTTTTCTACACGAGCAATACGCTTCTCATAATGCTTTTTAAGGCTTTCCTTAGCCTGATTGTATTTTTCCTCATCAACTGCGCCGTAGTGCCAATGGTAGTCGCCCTCCATGAAGTCGATACCCTCACCCTTAACGGTGTTGGCAATGATCATAACGGGAGCGTCGGGCTCACCGAGAGCGTAGTCGATAGCGTTTGAAAGCTCATTCATGTTGTGACCGTCGATGTCGAAAACATGGAAGCCGAATGAACGCCACTTGTCAGCGAAAGGCTCAAGGGGCATAACATCCTCTGTCGGTCCGTCGATCATGCACTTGTTACGGTCAACGAAGGATATAACGTTGGTTGCGTGGAAAGCGTTTATGGACATAGCTGCCTCCCAGTTTGAACCCTCGTCGCACTCGCCGTCGCCGAGAATGCAGTAGGTCTTGTAGCTCTTGCCGAGAACACGGGCGGCAAGACCTGTGCCGAGAGCGATTGAAAGTCCGTGGCCGAGTGAACCTGTTGAAGCGTCAACGCCTACAACCTTGTTTGAGTCAAGATGAATACCCATCTTTGAGTTTGTGAGGTTGAAAGTCTTGAGCTGCTCAGGATCGTTGTAACCCAGATCGCAGAGAACGGGAGCATAAGCGATTCCCGAATGACCCTTTGAAAGGATAAAGCGGTCTCTGTCCTCCCAGTTGGGATCGTCAACCTTGATGTTGAGGTACTTGTGGTAGAGAATGGTCATCATATCCATAACGCTCATACCGCCGCCGATGTGGCCGCTGCCTGCCCAGTATGTAGTGTCAAGGCAGAGGTTACGAAGCTCGAAAGCTTTCTTTTCGAGAGCCAACCATTCCTGTTTGGTCAATGCCATAAGAGTTTTCCTCCCTGTTTTTTATTATTTATCTCAGGCGGTAGCTTTCACCGCCTGAGAATAGGTTCTATGATATTTTTAGAATGCTTCCGGATGCTCTTTCTTAACAACCTTGAATGCCTCGTCGGCAACCTCAAGGGTGTGCTTGATGTCAGCGTCGGAAAGGGCATAGTTGATGAAGTGGTTGTGGTGTCCTGCGAAGAAGATACCTCTCTTGACGCACTCTGCGATCCATGCCTGATGGAGCATCATTGTGTTGTCGTTTGCAATTCTGAGATAGAAGAGTGCCGGCTCACCGGAAACAACGAGATCGAAGCCGTTGTTCTTTCCTGCCTCCTTGAGGCCGTCGCAGAGCTTCTGTCCCTTTTCTTTAAGGATAACGGGAAGATTAAGCTCTCTCATCTTGGTGATGTTTGCGATACCTGCCGCAAAGGGAATAGCGCTCATCCAGTATGAACCGGTGTATGACATTCCGGAAACAGCGTCCTTGAGGAAGTCCTTACCGCAGAGGCAGGATACGTTCCAGCCGTTTGCGATAGCCTTACAGAAGCAGATCATATCTGCCTCGAAGCCGTAGTAGTGGTCGGAACCTGCAACGTCAAGACGGAAGCCTGCACGAACGTCGTCAACGATAAGAACGATGCCCTTCTCTGTGCAGAGGTTACGAACCTTCTGCCAGTAACCGTCAGCAGGAAGCTGATTGTCAAAGTAGTTACCGTGGAGATAAGGAGTTGAGATGAATGCGGCGATCTCGCCCTCATTCTCTGCAACGAGCTTCTCAAGAGCGTCGAAGTCGTTCCAGTCAACATAGAGGTTGTTTGCAACGTCCTCGGGAAGAACGCCCGGATAGTCGATCTTCTGAACGACTGCGGAAACACCGTGATAGAAGCCGTTTACGAAGATGATCTTCTTTCTGTGAGTAGCGTTACGGGCAGCCATGATGGCAAGAGTCGTAACGTCGTTACCGTTCTTTGCAAAGAAAGCCCAGTCGGCTGACTTAACTGTGTCAACCATAAGCTCTGCAAGCTCAACCATCTTGTAGGACGGGGAGGTGATGCAGTTGCCGATCTTAGCCTGCTCAAGAGCAGCCTTGTCAACATCGGGATCGTTGTAACCCATGATGTTGGGACCGTATGCACACATATAGTCGATGAATTTATTGCCGTCAACATCCCAGAAGTATGTACCCTTAGCTTTCTCTGAGAAGAAAGGCCATGCGCTTACGGGAATGAAGTTACCTTCAGCCGGGCCGAGATGACCGTAAACACCTGAAGGGATTACTTTGGTAGCACGGTTGAACCATTCACGGCTCTTATCGTACTCATTGATCTTAAAATTTGCCATTTTTCGTATCCCCCTTATGCAAGATAGAGACCGACTCTGTCAAGAATTCGGTTCATATTATCGAGCATGTTAATCATGCCGCTCATTGTGATATTGCCTTCGCCGATCTGTGCCATTGCGCTTACCTTACCGTTGAAGAGGTCGTTGGCAAGCTTCATGGAACCGAATTCCATAACGGAACGGGGATCTTCGGGAGCTTTTTTGATTGTAACAAGGTGACCGTTCTTTGCGCGGATCGTAGACTTGGGGCCGCCCTTAATGGACATCATGATGTCGCCGTCGATGATGTGCTCTGCGGAGAACTTGCCGATCTTGTCATAGTTACCGATCTGAGAGATAGCAACGGTGATGGTATAGAACATAAGCGTTGTGCTCATGTTGAAGAACTCCTCATCCTTGAGATCCTCCTCACTCGGACGCATATATGCGGTGAGGATATCGGTGAGTTTTGTGAATGTGTTCAAAAGGAACTTGATATGAATAAAGCCTTTTGAGGGAATGGGTGTGACTGTACCGTCGATAAGACCGTTGAATTTCTCACATGATGAGAACGGAAGCTTGATGTCGCAGTCCGTACAACCCTGCTCCATGCGGCATCTGCCGTTTTTGAAGGTGATTGTTGCAGACGGGCCGTCCTTAACCTCAAAGCCTACTGAGATAGGCTTAATATCAGCTACAAGGGCGCTTGCTTTCGGATCGAGCTCGCACAGGTTTTCAAGTGTGCCGAGCACGGCATACATATTGATGTATGCAAGTGTTTTTGCATCTGTCAAGGTGCATTCCTCCTTATCGCTTTTATACAAAGCTTATTTTCCATAATATTGTACCAAATAAATCATTCAAAGTCAAATGAAATTGACAAAAAAACAGCAAAATTTTTTGAACTTATTATTATAATTGTTGCAACATTTTTATCAACTTTGTCAAATTATTGTAATGCCGTTGGTTTTTTCTCTGCCGCAGGGGAAGATGACCGGCGAAGCCAGCGAATAAACATCGGTGCACATATCCTCAAGGGCAAAAACATGACGGCCGTAATCGTCAAGCTCATTGAAATCCGAAGCCTTTGTCACGATCGGCTTGGTCGCCTTTTCTTTAGCCTCTTTCAGTATCTCCTTGCCCTTTTCATTCATTGCAAGAACGTGAATATACGGCGGCTCACCCTTGTAATCGTCGGCAACAAAGCCCATAAATGCGTGGAGAACTATTCGTCTGATCCTTGCGTGAGAGTACCTCTTGGTCTTGGCAAGCTGGAAAAGCTCCTCAAGCGAGCTTGCTCTGAGAGCGGCGTCGTGTATCCTGTATTCCATACCCTCGCTGACATCGGGAGAAAGTCCTATATCCTCGGCACTGAGCTGGCGCATACAGCAGAGAATACTGAATTCAAGCTTGGAGATAGGGCAGGGAGCCTTGCCGTTCTCAACCTCACGGGCATAGATGTCCGCAACGGACTGAGGAACGTACATTTCCCATTCCTTGTTTTCTTCAAGCATCATACGGCGGATATCCGAGGCGCAGGCGAAGTTTTCGCTTCTCATAACGGAATCGTGAGACGCTCCGATTCTTCTGATCGTCATCGGTATCATATCCGAGCCGAGCTTGTCCAAAGCCTGAAGATATTCAACTCCGAGGGTGTTGTTCGGTTCTTCAAGTATGTCAAAGAAGCGGTTGCCACAGACGGCTTTGAGGGCTTCCGAGCGTGCGGAGGCGAAGCTCAGACCGTATTCAAGGTTTTCTTTGAGCCTTTCGCTGACAGCCTCGCTGTTGATAGCGTCTTTACACTCTATAAGCTCGTCGATATCGCCGCACTCACTGCCGAAGCTGAGCATATCTACACAGCCGAGACTGTTGAGAAGCGATACTCCTCCGAAAGCGAAACGCTGGGCGTAGGAGGTGCTCCAGAGCGTCGGAATCTCTATCACCAGATCAACTCCGTTTTTAACCGCCATTTCGGCTCTTGCCCACTTTGAGATAAGGGCGGTTTCTCCCCGCTGAACATAGTTTGAGCTCATTGCGGCTACAACATGAGTCCACTCTCCAAGCTCCTTGCTCTTTTCAATCTGATAGCTGTGACCGTTGTGGAACGGATTATATTCCGCCACAATTCCTCCGATTTTCATAAAATTCCTCCTTGTTTCGGTTTATTATCCAAAATTTACGTAAAAATTACAATCTTTACTTGAAAAACATATTCTACAGTTATATAATATAACAGAAATCTTTTTGATACAATATCTTGGAGGGAAAAATTTTGAAGATTCTCGTTGTCAACGCAGGAAGCTCATCCTTGAAGTATCAGCTTATTGATATGGAGAATGAGTCCGTTCTTGCAAAAGGAAACTGCGAACAGATCGGAACCGAAAGCACATTCACACACAAGGTACCGGCAGATGAAACCAAAAACATTAAGGCGCTCCCCATGGAGATGCAGGATCACGCTGCGGCTCTCAAGATTGTACTTGACACTCTTGTTGACGGTGAGCATGGCGTTATCGGCTCTGTCAAGGAGATCGACGCAGTAGGTCACCGTGTTCTTCACGGCGGCGAAAAGTTCAGCGGCTCCGTTCTTGTGGACGATAATGTTGAGGAAGCTATAAAGGAATGCTTCGACCTCGGACCGCTTCACAACCCCGCAAACCTTACGGGTATCAAGGCTTGTCAGCAGATCATGCCCGATGTTCCGCAGGTTGCCGTGTTCGACACAGGCTTCCACCAGACGATGCCCGACTACGCATATATGTACGCTCTGCCGTATGAGTATTACGAGAAGTACGGCATCCGCCGCTACGGCTTCCACGGCACATCTCACCGCTTTGTAAGCAAGAAGTGCAACGAGCTTCTCGGCAATCCCGAGCACAGCAAGATCGTTACCTGCCACCTCGGCAACGGCTCTTCAATTTCCGCTGTTGTTGACGGTAAGTGCTTCGACACAACGATGGGCGTTACTCCTCTTGAGGGCATTATGATGGGTACACGCTGCGGCTCAATCGATCCTGCCATTGTTCCGATCATTATGAAAAAAGAGGGACTTTCTCCCGACGAGATGGATACCGTGATGAACAAGAAGTCGGGTATGCTCGGTCTTTGCGGAACAAGCGATAACAGAACCATCGAAGCGAGAGCAAAAGAGGGTGACGAGAGAGCGAAGCTCATCGAGTCCATGCTCTGCCATCAGCTCACGAAGTACATAGGCGGCTTTGCGGCAGCTATGGGCGGTATTGATGCAATCGTATTTACGGGCGGCATCGGCGAGAACAATCCGCAGTACAGAGACAGAGTCTGCGATCAGCTCAAGTTTATGGGCGTTGAGATCGACTACGACATCAACGACAAGCTCAGGAGAGGCCCCGAGGGTGAGATTTCAACTCCGAACTCAAAGGTTAAGGTATATGTCATCTGCACCAACGAGGAGCTTATGATCGCAAGAGACACCAAGGAGATCGTAGAAGCTCTTTAATTATGAAAATCTTGATTGATGCGGACGGCTGTCCCGTTGTTGATCTGACGGTGAGACTGGCGGCAAAGCACGGCGCAGAGTGCGTTATACTCTGTGACACGGCGCATGAATTTAACCGTGAGGGTGCTCAGACCGTTATTGTTGAAAAGGGTGCGGACAGCGTGGATTTCAAGCTTGTCAATCTTGTGCGTGAGGGCGATATCGTTGTTACGCAGGATTACGGACTTGCCGCCATGTGCCTTGCAAGAAAGGCTGTACCCCTCAGTCAGAACGGAATGGTTTATACCGACAAAAACATAGACCAGCTCCTTTTCACACGCTATGTATCAAAGAAGATACGAAACTCAGGCGGCAGACTGAAAGGACCGTCAAAGCGTAAGCCCGAACAGGACAAGGCTTTTGAAGAAGCACTTGAAAGGCTGATTAAGGATATTTCAAAATAAAAGTACAACGACTGCAGGTAATCCCGAAAGGATATGCTTGCAGTCGTTTAGATTTTTAGATATTAGACATTAGATGGTAGATTTTAGACGATACAGTTTTAAAGTTTGATGAGACCGTTTCAGCCTCCTCTTGTTGCAAGGTAGCGAAGCGTCGCCACGGTAGTGAATGAACGTCCGGTGGACGTTCAGAGCCGTGGCGTGACCGAGCCGCAGCGAGAAAGGTGGC
>JAXJRE010000248.1:0-10975 GCA_036310785.1 Acutalibacteraceae bacterium | reverse complement strand
GATGAATTTGACGGCGAGCTTGACCGCAGTGTTTGGTCGGGACACTATACTTACGGCGACTCTTCCTCAATCCGCAAAGGCTCATACTGGAACAACAGTATGGCATATACCGAGGACGGCAAACTGATCATTCCGCTGAGATATCTGCCCGACGGTATGGGCGGAACGGGAGCAGGCTGGTACACGGCAGGGCTTGATACAGACTCCGACGCACCGAACGGCTTTTCTCAGAAATACGGCTATTTTGAGTGCCGATGTATTCTTCCTAAGGGCGCCGATATATGGAGCGCATTCTGGATGTTTAATGACAGCGTGGGAAATGTTGACGGCTCGGGCAGAGACGGCACAGAGGTCGATATTTTTGAAAGCTTCAGCTACGGCAAAACGCTGTCGAATGTTGTTCAGTGCAATCTCCATTGGGACGGCTACGGCGAAGCGCATCAGAGCGGAGGCCATTGCAAGACCTACGTCATCGGCAACAATCCTTACGAAGAATTTAACACATACGGTCTTGAATGGAACGAGAACGAATACATCTTCTATGTAAACGGCAAGGAGTTTTTCCGTACGGATGCAGGCGGAGTCTGCCAAAATCCTCTTTATATTATCCTTTCCGTTGAGATGTGGGGAGAAAATGCAGTGCCCTCAGAGCGGGACGAAAATGCCGCACCTGCGGATTTCATAGTCGATTATGTCAGAGCATATCAGTATATCGACATAATAGACGCAAAATAATATGATCATATAAAAACAGGCTTGTATCGGATTTTTATGTTAAACCGATACAAGCCTTGCTTGTTTTATTGAATTAAAAAACAAAATCACTTTGCCAGACATCAACATCAAAGTCCTGGAAAACCTCTTTCAGACGGTTATGGACATCTTTTTTGGTAACTCCTTTTTTGAGAATCACCTGTAAAAATCCGCCGCCGCCTGCGCCGACGATCATCTTTGCATCGACAAGATCGTCAACGGTCATAATGATCTGGTCTATAAGGGTGTTTGTACTGCCCTCGTCGATCATCTTTGAAAGTCGCCAGTGATCGTTAAGCAGTTTTGCAAATTCGTCAACATTGCCTCGCTCAAGCGCAAAACGCATAAGAGCCGCAACCTTTTGAATTTCGCTGTGAGCCTCCAGACTTTTCAGCTCGTTGCCGACATATCCGCCTACAACATCACGAAGCAGGTTTCTTGCCAATCGCCGCTGACCTGTGTAAATAACCGCAAAGCGTTCGGATAGCTCTTTTTTAGTCTGTTCGTCCAATTTAACGTGTTCAACATTTATCTGCTGATTGATGCCGGGCGAGGAGGTTATGAACTTAATGCCCGGAGTGACGCCGCCGACCTGATCCTGCCAGCCGCCGCCCGTGGACATGATCTGTTCCATTGCGAGCACGGTTGCATAGAGCGCATCGTCGTCGTATTCAATGCCTGTGAACTCAAATACAGCCTTGACCGCCGCCGCCGAGAGAATTGACGAGGTGCCGAGTCCCGAGCCCTTGGGAACATTTGTGACCTCGGAGTGCATCTCAAATCCGCCGCCGAGACGGTTGAGAATCGCTTCAAGACTGCCGCCCTCTTTCGGAATGATACCGCAGGCAAGCAGACAGGCCTTCTGCAAAGCAAAGGGATCAAACGGATCGCCCGTATTTTGCAGGGGAGCGATGGTGTCAAATTCGCCGTGTACGTCCATATCACGGCTGTCGAAAATGATCTTTCGGTCGAGAATTTTAACAAGCCTGACCTCAACGGGAAGCTCTCCGTTGAGGGAGATCGCCGCATTGAGCACCACTCCGCCACGCTCAAGACAGTGAGGACAGGTGTCCGTCCAGCCGCCGCCCCAGTTCACACGAAGCGGAAGCTTGACCACCGTTTCGTCGGAGACTATGCGGCAGGAGTCGTTGTAGCGAAGTCCCTTCATAGTGGAATTGAGTACCGTATCGGCTATTGTTCTAAAGCAGTCGCCGATATATTTTTCGTCGTTCAGCGCAACTCCGAGATAGTAGTAAAGCCTGATCGCATAGGAAAAATCGGACAGATTTGAAGTATCGAGCTTTTTAAGCTCCCTTTCAAGCCATTTCGACTGTATGGGAGTAAGAGTGTCGGAATTAAGTATACCTGCACAGTCAAAGGCAGGCTTGCCGTCAAAAATGTAGGTTTTAAGCTCATCCATTCGGACAAGCTCCTCCATACGCTTTGTCCAGTCGATAATCGCCTGCGGATCGGCATCGTTAAAGCCCGAACACAGAGATTTTCTTGAGGCTTCAAGCCACGAAGCCTTGTCACCCTTGCCGCTTACTATCATATCGTAAAGAGTGAGTGCCGAAGCGACAGCTTCCTTTATATTGTCACATTCAGGATAAAGTAAGGCGTTCCAGAGCGTGTGTTCGTCACCGTCGTTCCAGATATCCTTGTCGGAAATTCCGAGCTGTTTTACAATATCATCAAGCTCTCTGCCGAAAAGCAGGGATTTTTTCGGATTGTCGTGAACGTCCATAATTCGGCAGACAAATTTTCCGTCCGTCTGCTTCAGACCGTGCAGGAGGACGTTATCGGGGATTTCTTCATCGTGGATGTCGATAAAGCTGATATAGCAATTCCTGCCTATTTTCGCCTCTGAGTGAACGAATGACACCTCTAAGTAGGTTGACTCACCGACTTCTGCTCCCTCCGAGAGAACGGAATTGTAGCCTGCGATGCCGGGGCAGGGAATACTGCTGTTAATCTGTTTTTTCCAGCCGAGAGTTTTATATTCTTCAACGCTGCTGTTCATCAGATTCATTATCTCGGAAATTGAGCCGAAATGAATGAAACGTGCAGGGGAGAGGTTGAGAAGCTTCATATTAAACTGACCGACAGCCTCGAAAAGCGCCTTTCTCGCAAGGCTCAGCTCGGGACAAAAACTGCCGTCGGGAGCCTGAGTATAAAAATCTTCAAGGTCTGAGCTTTCCGCAAGGCAGTATGCGATATCGCCGTAAAGAGAAAGACGGGCCTTGTCGTTGGCCATCATATCGTATTTTTCATCGGTATCGACCGTGCCGTAGAGCTTGTCCAGAACCTTTGGACTCAGCCACAGAACACCCGTGTCGATACTGCACTTGTTCCTTTCGTCAACCGCACCCTCTGCCGTCAGAACATCAACCGGCTGTTTGTGCAGGAATTTTTTGACGTTGCCACGCTCGCTTTTGATGTAGACGCCGTGATTTTTTGCTGTCTCGGCGTCCTCCTTGAAGCTGATTACTGCGGCGTCGGACGAGCCGAAATCGCACATCAGCGGATTGAAAAGCAGGGTAACGTCGCCCGAGAGAAGAAGCATACCGTTCTTGAGTCTGCCGGGAATGCTTGCCATTGTCACCATAAACATATCAAAAAGCGTTGCAGGAAAACCGTCAAAGTCTGTCGGAATGGGGCTGAACAGCTTGCCGAGTGCGCTGTACTGCGGAGTCCGTGAGCTGTTGCCGCCTGCGTGAATAACCATTACCCTCTTTTCGGAGAGATCACCGTATTTTTTCTTTAATTCACGAATGACCGAAAGTGTGGAGCCTGCCGAGCCGACACGCTTATTGTCCCTGTCGGGAACAATGAGAAAATCTGTAAACGCAGGAACTCTGCCGAGGGATCTCCGATGTTCGATTTGCTTGCGGTAACCGTTAGCCTGTGACGTGTTACTTGCCGTAATAATGATGCAGTCCCAATGGGGAAAAATCGGATTGCTGGCCGAACGGTCAAAGTCGGCTTGAGAATCAAGCAAAGACTGCTGTAAGAACAGCGATATCATAGCGTTGTTTGTCAATCTGTTTGAAAAAACGTTGTCTGACATCGGAAAACCTCCTTTGTGATTTAATCAGCCGATATGTGATTTGAGTTTACTGATCTTGCTTTTGAAGATTGCTTTTTCCGTCTTGTTAGCTCCGAAGCCGAGCATACAAACAGCGAGTACGCCGCAGAATACAACGCCTCCGACAATCAGCGAAAGATAGTTATTTGAGATGAAATAGGACGCCGCTCCGCCGCATACGCAGGCAATCAGCATAGCAGGGAGAAGTCCCTTGAACGACTGACCGAAAAGATATATGACATCAATGTGAATACTCTTTTTGTAGTAAATATTCATCAGAATGATCTGACCTATGACGGTGAACACAGCCGTTGCCGCCGCCGCGCCGATCATTCCCCAGTATTTGATCCACCAGATTGTAAGCAGAATGTTTCCGACTGCCGTTATGCCGAGGCAGATTGAGCGGACGTGCCTCTTGCGAAGAACATCAAGGACATTGACGATAATTCCGTTCGACATATTGACGAACATCGGCACCATAATGATAATTGCGATCAGCCACGCTTCAAGATAATCCTTGCCGTAGACGACCGATATAAACGGTCTGCCGACAGCGATAAATCCGAAAAGGACAAGACCGCCGACGATCACGACAAGACGGCACGGCTGGACAAGAGTTTTAGTAAGCTCTGCGCCCTCCTTGCCCTCACGCATATTCCTTGCGACCTGCGGCATATACATTGAGATCGGCATGGTCGTAAGTGCGGAGAAGGTCGAGAAAATATACATTGCGACCGAGTAGACCGAAACCGCCTCGGGCGACATTGCGATACCGATGACGAATTTGTCCACGTTGTTGTTCGCCATATTGACTATCGTCTGCAAAAACATTGCGAGAGCCAGCGGCAAAATCTGACGGAAAATTCCGTAATTAAAATATCTGAATGTAAAACGTGCTTTAAGTTTTATTATGCAATAGCAGATAGTGAAGATGAAAATACATACCGTCAGCACCGTGTCGATTGTGACAAGTACGATTGCGCTGTGCTTTACAATAAGAAGTGCAATCACAAGAATTGAACGGACTATCAGGTAGGTGAGAGAAACGATTGAGCCGAGGCTGTATTTTTCAAATCCGAGGACAACTCCGTTGAGCGTCTGAACAAGGAAATTGAAAACAAGCTTCACGGCGGAAATTATGAAAATTATTTTTCCCGTTTCAATCTGTTCGGGAGTCAGAGCTTTTCTGTAGATCGTGCCGATCAGCATATAAAAAACGAATACACCGATACAGATAATAAAGGTGAGAATACAGGTCACGGTCCATACCGTTGAAATATTCTTTTTGATATCCTCATTTTCCGTACCGTCCTTTTTGCACAGGGAGATGTTCCTCGTCATTATCGTGCCCGTGCCGAACTCGAACAGGGTGAGATAGGTCAGGAACGAGGTCATAGTCTGATAAACGCCGTAGTCGGTCTTGCCGAGCATTCTCAGCACGAATGCCGACATGAAGAAACCGATAACGGTGTTCAGTATTGTATAGATGTAGGAAATTGCAATTCCTCTGCCTCTGCGATTCATTATTTGTCTCCGATCTTGCGCTTGATTCTCCGATATTTTCCGACTGCCCTTGTGAAAAGCGTCTGACGGTCAGCCGCCGTTCTCAGCAGAGCCGCCGCAGGCGATTTGCCGAAATTGTCAAAGAAATAATCCCGGTTGAAATTGTAGTCGGTCTGTATATACATGGATTGGTTTTCACGAAGTGCGTCGGCTTTGTCTATTTCCGAAGTTTCCAAATTGGATAAGCTGCCGAAAAATTCAGCGCCCTTTTCACTGTTGATGAACGTGAGAGTTATGCCCGTGTTGTCGTCCATTTCGGGAGCCGCTTTTTCGCATCCCCAGAAATCAGCCATTGTGAAATCGGATATCCTTTCCAATTTGCGGAACGGACAACTGTAACAGCTTTTCCTGACCGTCACACTGCGGACGAACGCCCTCATATACGGATTTTCAGTCACTATAACGGTGAAATCCCTGCCGTTTTCAAACTGAGCGGAAAAGGAATATTTTTTCCATCCGCTGACCTTGTTGCGGAAAGTTACCGAGCTTACGGGACTGCCGTTTTCCTTTTCCAATTCGGCGAGATAACTGCGCCAGACCTCGGGGGAGGGAACTCCGTGACAGATCATATCCGCAGTCAGGAGATTTTCGTAATCTTTTCCGAGAAAGCTTTTGAGTCCCTCGACCTGACACGGTGTGCCCGAAAAAAGAACCAAGCGTTCGTCTTTCAGCTTGCTTTTTATTTCACGGAAAAGCTCCCGGTCGTTTTCGCACTGAATGTATTTTGAGCCACGCAGAAGCCTAAGCTCCTCGGCGGTTTCAATTCCGATGTGGCGCACCCTTTTAAAGTCGGGAGAAAAAGCCGCACCGTAAACTATGCCGTCATGTTCGATAACCTTTGAAGCGAGCATGGTAAAAAAACCGCCGGACGAGCTGTTAAGTCGGATTTGTTCGTTCTTTGTCCTCACGGCAACAATTTTCTTTGCCTGCGAACGCTGACCTGCATTGTTTGAGACAGGGCAGACATTGGCGCATATTCCGCAATTAACACAAAGCTCTGTATTGATTTCGGGATAGCGAAAGCCCTCCGAATCGGGTTTCATATCAATGGCGTTATGAGGACAGACCGCCGAACAGGCGGCGCAGCCCGTACAGTTTTTCGGTACTTTTATCATACTGCTCATCTTTTTACCTTTCGTTTAAAACAATAAGATCCTCGGCGGCGCTTTCCGCCCTCTTTTGATATTCGGGAATTACCTTTTCGAGCCTTGCACGGATTTCTTCCCTGTTGTTCTGAATAAATTTGAATCCGTTGAATACCTCGTCCGAGCTTTTCAGCTCCTGAACGGGCAGAACGTAACCCTTGTAATCTCCGAAAAGATCGGTTGCAATTCCCTTTGCCTTGACAGAGTAGCCGAGCACAAGAGTAGGAACAAGGCTTGAATATGCGGCGATCGAAGCGTGAGTTCTTGCCGCAACAAATATCGAACATTTTGAAATAATATATTTAAGCTGGTTGCAGTTATAATCTGCCTTGAGTATTCTCACACGGTCGTTGTCGGAAAAACGTTCCTTAATCATATTAAGCGGCTCGTAATCCCTCTCCTTGAAATCGTTCATAAAAACGTGGGGGACGAGCATAACGTCCATATCGGTATTTCTGAGAACATCGTCAACAATTTTTATACAGCCGTCAACGGCAAGCATATGGTCGGGATTTTCCTCCATTGCAATAGGACTAAGGTTTATTCCGACCGCACCGTTTTTCCACCAGTCCTTGTCCATTTCGACCGCTTCGGGCGCAAGTGTAAAGGCAGGATCGGCGGTCAGAAACAGCTTTTCTTTGTCAAAGCCTGCCTTTAAAAGAATATCATAGGTGAGCTTTTCTCTGATATAAAGCTTGTCATATGCCTTGAGAGTTTCGGTTATCCTTGCGTTTTTTACCGAGCTTTCCTCAATGGAAGCCGCCCAAAGCACAACGGGTATGCCGAGCTTTTTGCACCAATGGATAAGCGACTCGTTTTCGAGCGACACGCCGTAGCAGTAGGTGTCGCCGCCGATGTGTACCATAACGTTGCCGTCTGCGGCTTTTAAAAGCTCTCCCTGCTTAATCTTTTCATAGGGAAAGGTGTTGTGAAAAATCTTGTTCCAGCCTGCCTTGAAAAGAAGCTCAGGCTTGCTGTCGCATCTGCGGTACATCAGCGTTTCGTCAATATATTTAAGGCTTTGATTTTCTGCAAATTCATATTCTGTTCTGAATGCGAGAGCGGTTTTTGCACCGACTTTACGAAACATTGCAGAGGTCGATCTTGCAATCGCTTCACAGCCTCGGTTTTCACGGCCTGTATATCCGCCCATAACAATTTTTTTCATAATCAGATCTTTCCTTTTAAAAGCAAATATTGTTTCGACTGCGGCACGGGAACGGCAACGCTGCAAGGTCCGTTATCATAAAGACTGTATGCGTCCTTTTCCGAAAGCAGGGCTTCCGACAGCTCGACCAATCTTTTCGCCGCCACATACGGTGTCCAGCTTTCGCATATAGTCCGGTAAGCTTCCTTTCCGCAGCTTCGACAGAATTCGGGCGAGGAGAGCATGGTGCGTAAATCGGAGTACATTCCGTCAAGATCGCCGTTTTTGTATATCATTCCGTTTACGCAGTCATTTATCAGAAACGGTACTGCACCGATTGCATGGTTGGCAAGCACGGCGCATCCGCTGTTCATAGCCTCGTTGAGAACGGCGCCCCAGCCCTCGTTGTAGTCGCTTGTGAAAAGGTAGATCGAGGATTTTTCCATAAGTCTTCTGACCTCGTCAGGGGGGAGGGCACCTGTAAATTCAACACAGCCGTCCAATCCGCTGTCCTTGACCTTTTGCTTTATCTGAGGCAGAAGCGGTCCTGTTCCGACCATTGTCAGCTTGAAATCAACTCCGTCTTTTTTCAGCCTCTCTGCCATTTCGATTGCGTGTTCGCTGTGCTTCCAGTCGATAAAGCGTCCTGCCCACATAAGGCTGTTCTTTTCCTTGGCCTCGAGAACGTCATCAAAATCATCGTAGCGGATTATTTCCGGAAAGTAACCCCATTTAAACATTTTATCGGGATAAGCGTGTATGAGCTGACAATCCCTTGCAACATATCCGCCGGCGCAGAGCAGATAAAAATTACACTTTGCGTAACAGGTATGATAATTATAAGAATTTTTCAGCACCCTCGGATCAAGCAGTCGGATATATCCCTGCTTGAAAAGTCTCTCGGCATAGCGGAAGGTGATCTTATCCGTGTTTTCCAGTCGGTTTCTTATCCATTCTGTCGACGAGCCGCCCTGAATTACGATATCCGCTTCGTCAATTAGCTTTTTGGCAAGTCTTGTCTGTTCCTCGCCGTCATAGGGGCAAACGATGAAATCATAGGAATGGTTCATATCCGCATATCCGAGCTTGAGCCTTTCTTCTGCGATCGGCTCGGTTGCAATAAAACGGTATCCGTCACCCAAAAGCTTCACCATTTCATTAGAAAAGGGGAGCTGATGATGATTCATAAAATTGGATATAAAAACGACTTTCATAGCTTTACCTCAAAGGATCATAAAGATCATACACTCGGTTTTGTTATTTTAAATATTTTTTTGAACAGAGCTTTAAGCTTCAGCTTTCCGACCAAAGACCACAAAAAGACCTTGAGAAAATATCCTTTTTCCGCCGCAAAGCTTTTGAGCTTTGACCTTACCTTTGTCGGATCGCCCGTGTAGTATCTGTACATAAACCACTTGGCTTTTCCCTGGAAGTGAAGTCCGTAAAAGGTGACGGGATTGCTGTCTCCCTGCTTAAAGCCGTATGCTTTACCGTCCTTTATGACAATTTTTTTACGCTTGTTTTGGGTTTCAAAGCCCTCGGACTGATTGACGGAATTGTCGAAAAGTCCGTTGTCAACCATTGTATTTGTGTCGAAAAACTTCTGTGATTTTGCAAACCATTCAAACAGCGTCATATCGCATATTCCGCCGTAGCGTCCGCCTTCGACAAAGTATTCGTTATAATATTTTTTGATTTTTTCAAGCTTTTCTTCTTCGGCATAGCTTTTGAACATATAGTCTGCAAGGTCGGACACGCTCTTTCTTGTCAGGAAGGTGTACTGAGGTCCCTGATCCCTGCAAACCGTGATGTCAACGTCCTGAAGATAACGTTCACGGTACTCTGTGACATCGGTATAGAGCAGAACGTCGGTGTCAAGATAAATGAAAGCTTCGATATCCTCACGGGAGTTGAGATATTCTTTCATCACCATCCAGCGCTGAAAGCAGAAACGCTCGTAGCCGACGGGATTGGGACTCATATGAACATAAACCTCGCTGAATTTTTCGGACATTTCGGAATAATCCGAAACCAAAGCGTGAGTGAAGTCTTGATTTTTAACCCAGCTGTTGCTCTCATCGCCGAGGAGAATTATTTCCGAATCGGGATTGAAGTGCTTCGCCTGATTGAGGGCATAGGCAATGATATTGCTGTTTCCCGTATGAACAAAGAGTATCGGCAGAGGTTTCATTATTGACGTCCTCCCACAATTTCCCTGTATATTTCAACAAGCTGTTCGGTGCATTTGTTTTCATCAAGATAGGGGCGGATAAAGTTCTTTCCGTTGACGCTGAATTTATTTGCGGTTTCATCATCGTTGAAAAGCCTGAGAATAAAATCGGCAAGGTGAATATATTCCTCGTGACGGAAAAGATAACCGTTCTCTCCGTGTTTAACGGTTTCGGGTATTCCTCCGACATAGCTTGCGATGCTCGGCACTCCGACCGCCATCGCTTCTCTGAGCGTTGTGCTGTGGTTTTCAATCGAGGACGGAATAACCATAATATGTGATTTTTCCATTCTGTCAGCCATTTGCTGCTGAGTAAGGCGGCCTGTGAAAACAACGTTTTCTCTGAGATCAAGGCTGTTTATAAGGTACATAATATATTTTTCATAGCCCTGCCTTTTGAATTTTAATTTGAAGTCCGTTTTTGAGAACGGATCCTGCACGCCCGGAACATAAAGCTTGACATCGGGAACGCTCCTTTTGACTATAGCGAGAGCCTCAATCAGAATATGAAGTCCTTTGAGCGGATAAGCAGAGGCACAGGTGAAGATCGAATGTTTTTCACAGTTTTCAAGTGACCAGTTCCTGTTGAAAAACATTTCGCCTATGCTAAGGTGATGGACAAAAAGACGGGATTCGGGATTTATAAATCTGCAATGAGCCATTGCCCATTCGTTTTCGATAATTATATTTTCGGAAAGTGAAAGCATTTTCTTTTCAATTTCGGCTTTCTTGCCGAAGAATTTCTGCTCCTCGTAAAGTCCGTCACTCTTGATAATGTTTCTGATTGAATATGCCTTTTTGATCTGAGATTTTGTGAGATTGGAAAGGTAATAGTATTCTATTGTTTCCATAATTCCCTGCATCTCGGTGACGGAGGGGATACCTCTCTTTTTAGCGATATTAAGTACGCAAAGCCCGTGGGCATATTCCGTGCCCCACTGCATAATCAAGTCGGGTTTTGCTTTATCGAGAACCTGTTCCCATTGTTTGATGCGTTCAGGCTCGTCATAGCCGTAAATCCTTTTATGATCCGCAGAAACGAGGTAATAGGT
>JAXJRE010000247.1:0-3750 GCA_036310785.1 Acutalibacteraceae bacterium | reverse complement strand
GCTCCGCTATGAATTTTTCAATTCCGTTGCGGACGATGTTATTATTGCTACGGCTCATACCCTGAGTGATCGCTGTGAAACCCTGATTTTCAACATTACAAGGGGAACGTCGGTGAAGGGTTTATGCTCAATCCCTGCTCGAAGGGATAACATTGTCCGACCTCTGATCGACTGCACAAGGGACGAAATTGAAAAATACTGTTCTGATAATTCTATTGAATACATTACCGATGAAACGAATTTTGAGGATATTTATTCAAGAAACCGAATCAGACTAAACGTTATTCCCGAGCTTAAAAAGCTCAATCCCTCGATCGAAAAATCATTTTTCAGACTGATTTCAAATGCCGAGGAAGAGAATGACTTTATTTCAGATTTTTCCAAGCAAATAGCCGAAAAAGCAAAAATTGAGAACGGATATGACGCAGACTTAATTTCCCGTCAACATTCCGCCGTTGTCAAGCGTGTTATAGCGGAGATAATAATATCCGAAACGGGGCTTGTTCCCGAAAGTATTCATATCTCGCAGGTTGCCGACATTCTCGGCGGCGGCAAAACGGAGATTATCGGAAACACGGTTGTTGAAGTGAGTAACGGTGTTTTGAAAATCAATCCTAAAACGGAAGACATCTACGATTGGGAATTTGATTTCACATCATTTTCCGCCGAAACTCCCGTGGGAACGATCAAAGCGAAAATTCTTAATAAAAATAAATTACCTCCGAAACAGTTTGTTCATAATAAAGTGTTAGACTATGACAGTATTGTCGGAGGTCTGATAATCAGGAACAGACGTCCGGGTGATAAAATCCGATTGGCAGGAAGCTCCTGCACCAAAACGTTAAAAAAACTTTTCAACGAAAAGCATCTTGAAAACAGGAACAACATTCCCGTTCTTGCGGATGAGCTCGGCGTTTGCTGGGTTCGGGGCTTGGGATGTGCCGAAAGATGCAAAATAAAAGAGAATACCGAAAAAATTTTATTTATCGGAGAGGACGGGTAAAATGATTGAAAACGATATTAAGGAAGTCTATTTCAGTAAGGAACAGCTTCACGATATAGTAAAAAAGCTTGGGGCGCAGATAAGCAGGGATTATGAGGGCAAAAACCTCACCCTCGTAAGCATTTTAAAAGGTTCGGTAATTTTTATGGCTGACCTTATGCGTGAGATCACCGTCCCGTGTGAAATTGATTTTATGTGTGTTTCCAGCTACGGCGGCGGAACTAAGACATCGGGCACGGTTAAGATCATCAAGGATCTTGACATCAATCTTGAAGGCAAGGATCTTTTGCTTGTTGAGGATATTCTTGACAGCGGCAAAACCCTTAATTATATTACTCAGGTGCTTAAAACAAGAAATCCGGCAAGCATCAGGATATGCACTCTCCTCGACAAGCCGGAAAGACGTGAGGCCGATATAAAGGCCGACTATTTCGGAGCCTTTGTTCCCGACGAGTTTGTTGTCGGCTACGGTCTTGATTATGCGGAAAAATACAGAAATCTTCCGTATATCGGAGTATTAAAACCTGAGATTTATTCAACTGACAAGGAGTGAAATATTTGAACAACAGTCCTAATCAAAACAACAACCGTCCTAAGAAGAATAAGGTTTTTGCAATACTGCCTTATATTTTGATCCCTCTTATGATGGTTATAGGTATTGCCATTGCTTCTCAGCAGTCCACCAACCGTTCAAGTGAAGCAAAGTATTATCAGATAGTTCAGTATTTTGACAAGGATCAGATATCGGAGTTTTCGCTTAATCTTACGAGCGGAACTCTGAAATATAAGCTCAAGGGCGACGATACAAAGTGGCAGTATAAGGTGCCGAATGTTTCCGTTTTTGTTGACGACGTTAACGAAACTGTCAGGGAGCATAACAAGAATGCAAAGTCCGAGGACGAGATGATCAAGTATGAGTTCATTTCCGGTTCGTCAACCTCGTGGTTTATAAATCTTTTACCGACAGTAATAATGGGCGTTTTGCTTGTTGTGCTTCTTGTCGTTATGATGAGAAGAATGAACGCAATGGGCGGCGATATGAATAAAACGCTCAGCTTCGGCAAGATCAACGCCAAAAAGTCAAAGGATCAGAAGGAGAAAACCACCTTTGAACAGGTCGCAGGCGCAGACGAGGAAAAGGAAGAGCTCAGCGAGATGGTCGATTTCCTCAAATGTCCCGAAAAGTTCAGCACTCTGGGCGCAAGAATTCCCAAGGGCGTGCTTCTTGTAGGCCCTCCGGGTACAGGTAAAACACTTCTTGCCCGTGCTGTTGCAGGTGAGGCAGACGTTCCGTTCTTCTCGATTTCAGGTTCGGATTTTGTTGAGATGTATGTCGGTGTCGGCGCTTCGAGAGTCAGAGATCTTTTTGACCAGGCGAAGAAAGAGTCGCCGTCAGTTATCTTTATTGATGAGATCGACGCAGTAGGCCGTCACAGAGGCGCAGGTATGGGCGGCGGCCACGATGAAAGAGAGCAGACTCTCAACCAGCTCCTTGTTGAGATGGACGGATTTGAAAAAAATCAGGGCGTTATCGTCATTGCCGCAACCAACCGTCCCGATATCCTTGATCCTGCGCTTCTCAGACCGGGACGTTTTGACAGACAGGTCAGAGTCGGATATCCCGACACCAAGGGCAGAGAGGCTATCCTCAGAGTTCATTCCAAGAATAAGCCGCTTGCTCCCGATGTTGACCTCAAGATTATTGCAAACTCTACGGTCGGCTTTGTCGGTGCCGATCTTGAAAATCTTCTTAACGAGGCCGCTTTGCTTGCCGCAAGAAGAAACAAGAAGGCTATAACAATGGCTGAAATCGAGGAGGCTACCGTTAAGGTAATAGTCGGTACGGAGAAGAAGTCGCACAAGATGAGCGATAAGGAAAAGAAGCTCACCGCATATCACGAAGCAGGTCATGCGATCTCAAGATATTTTCTTGAAAGTCAGGATCCCGTCCGTCAGGTTTCTATCATTCCGAGAGGCGCGGCAGGCGGATATACAATGTCCGTTCCGACTGAGGATAAATCGTACATGACCAAGAACGGTATGCTTGATGACATTGTCGTTCTCCTCGGCGGACGTGTTGCCGAAAAGCTTGTGCTCGGCGATATTTCCACGGGAGCTTCAAATGATATCGAACGTGCAACAAAGCTCGCAAAGAGTATGGTTACCGAGTATGGTATGAGCGACAGAATAGGTCCGGTTTCTTATTCGTCGAGCGACGGAGAGGTCTTCCTCGGCAGAGATTACGGTCATGCCAAGGATTATTCCGAAGCCTTTGCTCAGGAGATCGACGAGGAGATCAGCTCGATCATTCACAACGGTTACGACCGCACCGAGAAGATCCTCACAGAGCATATGGATAAGCTTCACGAGCTTGCTCAGTATCTTATCAAGTATGAAAAGATCGACGGTGATAACTTTAATCGTCTGATGGAGGGCACTCTTGTTGTCAATGACAAAGAACCCGAAACTCTTCCTCTTGCAGATGAAGTAAAGGAAAATCCCGATACAGATAACATCGAATAATATTGTTTTGCGTACACCGCTTTCTCAGAAATGAGAGGGCGGTTTTTCTGTTTATACAAAACCGACGTTATGTAAAATTGATGATAAATTTATAACCAAAAATAATCATATATTTAAAGACGAATGTTGTCATAATATACAAAAATCAGGAAATATTGCAAAAACATTGCGTTTTTGCTTGAAATTGCCATAAAATAATGATAATATAAATATAATAATATAAT
>JAXJRE010000246.1:0-5962 GCA_036310785.1 Acutalibacteraceae bacterium | reverse complement strand
GTGAATATCTGTCAGCTGAACGACTTTGAAATCTCTGTCCGTGGTGAAAGTCCAGCATCCGTCTTCGTCAAGCTCAGGAATAAGCTGATTTTCATAATAAACTTTTTCAAACGATTCAGCTTTTTCATAATTACCTGAGTTTACTGCCCTTGTTATCGGTGCGAAAACCAGGGCGATCGAAGTTATCACACAAAGTAATTTGGTCAGAATTTTTAATAAGAAACCGGTCATAATTATCCTCCTTAATTTTTCTCCATAATATCATTTTTTCGTGAAGCAGTCAATTAAGAGTTTTATGTTTTTTTCAGAAAAATTCGGTAATTATAGGAGAAAAACGCTTACAGATTAAGAATATCCTTAACCTTCGATGCGACTTCCTTTATCTTTGTCGCTCCGTCCTCGACCATTTTTTGAGTTGCAATGGCGGAGTAACCGTCGCATTGACTGATCTCTGCCGAAGAAAGAGAGTCGATAATGAGCGCCATTTTGATAAACGAAACCGTTTGCTCAAACATCAGATCGGCGTCAAATTTGTCCATCTCGTGATTATCGCTGATAACGCACAGGCAGTCGGGAGCCGTGACAAGGGCAATCTCGGGTATTCCGCAGTTGAAAAGCGGCTGTCCCTCTCCGAAATGGAGAAGATTGTGACCTCTGAGCGTGAGGGTGTGCACCTTGGTTCTGTCTTCGAGTGATTTGAAATATATATCGTCCATCGTCTTGTTGCCCGTGTAAACGATCTCCGTTTCAACGTCTCCGACCTGCTTGTATTCGCCGTCCTCGGTTTTCCACATTTTACAGCCGAGATGCTCCACGGACAGTCCCGCAACAGCTTTAAGATGTCCTTCCTTGCCGTCCCAATGACTTCGGTGCGCCGAAAGCCATTTTGAGGTTGCCTGAACTCCGCCGCCGTCAAGGTTTTTGAAGCAGGGAAGTCTGAAGTGACCTGTTGCGAACACAAAGATGTGCGATCTTTTAAGCGGCTTATCCTTGAGATATCTTATCATCGCAAGCATTGCGATCGGACCGTTTTCCTCAATACAGTTTGTCCCGTCGGTGTGGGTGTTTATGATAACGCTTTCGCCCTCTTCCTCACCGTCAAGCACGCACCAGAACGATTCCGTCTTTGCATACTCGTCAATAATTCCTTCAAGGGTGAGGGTTGCATAGGAGCCTTTTTCCGCCGCCTCGATAACCTTTTGTCCGTTCTTTGAGTTTACCCATACGGCAGGAATACCCTGATAGTCGAGAATAAAGGGCAGATACTGTCCCTCGATACAGTCATCGTTTATGCCCTTCCAGATACATATAACCGCTTTAGCTCCCGCAAGCTTCGCCATTTTAAGAAACGGGAAGTTGACAAAAGCTGTTGCGACAGGTCCGTTATAGTGGCTCGGCAGGCTTAAACCCTCCGGTATGCTCCTTTCACGTTCGTTGAATGCAATTTCGCTCGGCAGAAAATCAAGCTCATCAACCTCAACAACGGCAATTTTGTCCGCCGTGTTAAGATATCCGACGTGCTTTTCTTTTACAAGGGTAAGCTCCGCTGTAATGCCCTCGGCAGGAGTTCTGCCCGAATAGGGAAACGCAGACGAGATAGGTATTTCGGTTTCTTCGTCAAGGTCTTTTATCACAAGCTTTTTATTCGTTTCCTCCCAACGCATGAAGCGGCTGGGATCGGAAAAGGTTTCTATTCCCATGGAGTGAATCTGCTCCTTGAGATACTTGATAAAGTTTCTCTGAGCCTTTGTACCCGTAAGCCGAACTCCGAAGGAGTTCATTTTTTCAACCTCTTTTTGCAAAAGCTCAGGTGATGTAATTCCGTTCATATCAATTTGCATGATTAGTTACCTCCTGAAATATATTATATACTTACGATTTTCTGTTTTCAATGTATACATTGGGCAATTTGTAACGATTTGACGGCTTTTCGGTATTGTTGATTTTTATTTGCCTGTATGTTAAAATGAAGAAAATAACATCTTTGAATGAAAGGAAAAAAGTTTTGAAGTACACAACCTTACTTTTTGATCTTGACGAAACGCTTTTTGACTTTTTAAAGTCAGAGGAATATGCCGCCTGCAAGCTTATGGAGCTTTACGGTATTCCTGCAACGAAAGAAAACTATGAGCTTTACTCCTCAATCAATGCCGAAAAGTGGCTTATGCTCGAAAAAGGGGAGATAACAAGACCTAAGCTCCTTGTTGAACGGTTTGCCGATTTTTTCGACAGGGTAGGGGCGAAAGCCGATCCTGCCGAGGTCAATATAACCTATATGAAGCTTCTTTCACAGGCTGGCTTTATGCTTGACGGTGCGCTTGACACCTGCCGAATACTCAGCGAGAAATACACCCTGTACCTCGTAACAAACGGTACGAAATATGTTCAGACGGGCAGACTCTCAAATTCTCCGATTATGGAACACATCAAAGACGTTTTTATCTCGGAGGACATCGGCTACAACAAGCCGCAAAAGGAATATTTTGACTATGTTCTTGCTCATATTGAAGAAAAAGACAAAAGCAAAATACTTGTGATAGGCGATTCGCTTTCCTCGGATATTGCAGGAGCGGTCAACAGCGGACTTGACTGCTGTTGGGTGAACAGAAAGAAACAGGCGGTTGACAGTCCCGCAACTTTTGAAATAGGTGACGTTACAGAGCTTTTGGATATTCTGAATACATAAAATTTTAATTGTATATTGATTTTGTGCAAATTTTTTGGTATTATAAATCTGTAATAATTTATACGGAGGTTATTTTATGAAAATTTCCAAGAAGATCATTTCCGTAATTCTCTGCGTTGTTATGGTTTTCTCAATTTCTGCCGTTGCAATTTCGGCGAATGCGAAGGACGATGTCACACCGGTTATTTTTATTCCCGGTATCGGTCAGTCCCAGACCTACAAGTATGATGACGAAGGAAATGTTGTTGCAAGCTGGAATATGTTCCATATCAATACCGATTTCGGCAGCTTCTCCATTACCGACTGGATCAAGATGATTCGCCTTGTTGCAGGTCTTGTCACCACGATCGCCGTTCAGAAAGACGTGGTTTCCGAGAGTGCAATTATCGGCGCACTTGAGGTTCTATTTGTCGATCACCTCAGAAATGAGGACGGCAACTTTGTAAATAATGTTGAAACACCTAACTATCCCTGCCCGATTTCAGGCTATACCGAGGAGGCAAGAGGAATTTTTGACCGTCGTATACCGTGTCAGGCTCTTGTTGATGAGATCGGTGAGGACAATGTTTATTGCTACAACTATTCGATTTTCTCCAACACCTATGAAAACACCAAGGGTCTCAATGATTACATAGAGAATGTTGTTGTTCCTCAGACCGGCTCGGACAAGGTTATTCTTGTTCCCATGAGCATGGGCGCAAGCGTTGTCAATAACTATCTCAATCTCTATCCCGATGCAAACAGAATTGAAAAAGTTATCAGCGTTGTCGGCGCATGGCAGGGCAGCAGCGTGTTCGCTGATCTTATGCTTGCCGATTTCGATGAGAACGCTCCCGATATGGTCTATACCGAGGCGATTCAGCAGATCGGCGTTGACGCTCTGACAGGCTCGCTTATCAACATCGCCGCAAGAATTCTTCCCAAGCAGGAAGTGGACAATCTCCTTTATGACATTGTTTCCGCTTTTGTTAAGACGCTTATCATTCCGAACACTTCGCTCATCTCTCTCTGTCCTCCCGACAGATACGACGAGTTTGCCGATAAGTATCTCTCCGACGAATCCCTTGCCCAAACAAGAGCTCAGACGGACAGCTATGCAAAGGCACAGCGTGAGCTTAAAGAAAGACTCGAGTATCAGCAGGATGAATACGGCGCAGAGTTCTATTTCATCGCCGGTTATAACCTCGGCTTCGGCGACGGAAGCGGTGATTTCGGCTTCTTCAAGTTCTTTGAAACTCAGGACACTACAAATTCCGATGAGGTAATCGAAATTTCCTCAACGGCTCCCGGTACCTCCTATGTACCGGCAGGCACATCTTTCAGCGAGGAATATATCGCAGATCCGTCACACCACGTTTCGCCCGACGGCTCGATCGACACATCTACCGCATACTTTGAAAAGACAACATGGTATTTCAACAAGCAGTACCATGAGCTTACAAACAACAATGTTGCCTTGAACCTTGCATATGATATTGCAATGAACAAGGTAAAGAGCATTGACGACTGCACGGATACATATCCGCAGTTTAACGCAGTCAGAGACACCAGAAAGGTTAAACGTTATCTTGAGGACGCAGAAAAAGTATTTTCGCTTGATGTCCTTTCCGCAGAGGACGATGCAGCTTTGAATAACGCGGTTGCAAAGGCAAATGCAATGCTTGCAACTACCGTTATTGACACCGAATACGACGCCGAGGTAACGGAGGAGCTTCGTGCACTTATGGCGGAGCTTGTTGCAAAGTACGATCTTGCAACCGATGAGGTCAAGGAACAGCTTGATTACAGCGGACTTCAGAGAGGCGACTATAAGCCGGCTTCCGAGCCTGACAAGACAACGGAAATTCTCACCTCCGCTGTCGGAGCAGTTGCCAAGCTTATGACGATCATCTTCGGCAAGAAGGGATTTGCGGATTTCTGGAGCTTTATATTCTGATAAAAAGGGGCTGTCGCAATGATATGCACCCCAAAAGTTAGACACTTTTGGAGGTGCATATTTTTTATGGGCAAAACAGGAAGAAAAAACAAAGTTTATAGTGCAGAATTTAAAATAGGTGTTATAATGGATATGCGAGAACACCATTTAAGTTATCATGAAACAGTACGAAAATACTGGGGAACAGAAGAATCTAATAATGGGGATAAAAAAAGAAATATTGTTCAAAGGTGGGAACGCATATACTTGGAAGAAGGAGCCGAAGGTCTGATGAAAGAAAGACGAGGCAGAGCTTGTGCCGCAAGCGGAACAAAAAAAGGCAGACCACCTAAATTAGATAAAAAGGTAGAAGAAGATTTAATTGCGGAAAATCAGCGACTGCGAATGGAGATAGAATACTTAAAAAAACTCGATGCCTTAGTTCAGAAAAGATTGCAAGAAGAAAAGAAAAAGTAGCAATAGTCAATGAATTAAGGCAAAAATATCCGTTTAATGAACTATTGCAACTGTCAGGCTTGGCTCATAGCACATTCTACTATTATCTAAATAAATTAGATACAGATAAGTATGAGCGTGAAAAGCAAGAAATACAAGAAATATACAATGCCAATAAAGGCAGATACGGATACCGCAGAATTTTAATTGCGATGCGTAACAAAGGTTATGTAATTAACCATAAAACCGTACAAAAACTAATGAAACAACTTGGTTTGAAAGGTAAACAGCGCAAGAATGATAAATACCATTCCTACAAAGGAACGGTTGGAAAGGTTGCAGACAATCTGTTGAAAAGAGATTTTTATGCAGAAAAACCTTTTGAGAAATTAACAACCGATGTTACGCAATTTAATGTCTGTGATAGCAAAGTATATCTTTCGCCTGTATTAGATTTATTTAACAACGAGGTTGTATCTTATTCCATTTCAACGAGCCCTAATTTAGAGCAAATCAGAGAAATGTTAAACGGGCTATTTGAGAAACTCCCTGCTGGTGCAACACCAATATTTCATTCAGACCAAGGCTGGCAGTACCAACATGCTGAGTACCAAAGGTTGCTAACCGAGCATAACATAACGCAAAGTATGTCCCGCAAGGGCAACTGTATGGATAATGGTGCTATGGAAAACTTTTTCGGCAGACTTAAAGTTGAAATGTTCTACGGCGAAAAATTTGAAAGCGTTAACGCTTTCATTGATGAATTAAAGAAATACATTCATTACTACAACAATGAAAGAATTTCCTTAAAACTAAAAGGAATGAGTCCGGTACAATACCGAACTCATTCACAAGCAATTTAATATTTAATTTTGTCTAAACTTTGGGGTTCACTTCACAATGAC
>JAXJRE010000245.1:0-11855 GCA_036310785.1 Acutalibacteraceae bacterium | reverse complement strand
GTTTTGCCCATAAAAAATATGCACCTCCAAAAGTGTCTAACTTTTGGGGTGCATATCAGTCAAGGCAGTCCGTTTATACTATGTCATTTTTCGTTACTGTTGGGATTGTCAATATTGTGAGCTTTTTCGGATATTTAACGAGGATACCTTAAATTATCATTGCGGTGATGACAACCGCAAGAAGAATGATAAGCATCCTTTTAACCCAGGATTTCATACCTTTTTTGTTTGTCTTTTCCATATATTCACCGTTCCTTTTTTGTATTGGTTTTAATCAGATAATCAAAGCGTGCGTTGTTCTCGTACCACAGAGGGAAGTTCGTTCCCCAAACATTATTGCAAAGCAGATAGGAAACGCCGTCTTTTTCAATGCTTTCAAATTTGTTGTCAAATTCAAGTATCTTGCCCCGACCGATTGAAATGAGAGGGGAGTGGTAATTGTAAATTTCAAAGCTTCCGCCGCTGTTTTTCATAACCGCCTTTTCAACGGCGTGAAGATTTCTACTGCCCATTGAAGCGGTGCTTTCGGGATCAATTTCCGTGCCGAGTTTGAATAATTCACAGCGGTCGGCACAGGGATAAAAATGGAGAAAAATTGCTTCGGGTGTGCGGTTGGCGTCTTTGCCGTACCAGGAAAGACTTATTTTCAGTCCGTCGGCTTTGAGGGTATAAATCACCTGAGTCTTTCTCGGTGCGCCTGTCTGTTCGCAGATGTCGGGGCTTAAACTCATATTCACGGCGATTTTGATCTTATCTTGTTCTGTCATCACAAAGGAGTCGGTCATCTTATAATAAAACCGACCGCCGGGATATTTGCCGTCGAAATGCTTCAAAAGCGGCTTGCCGAAATCGGGACACGCCCACACATAGTGTTTGTCCATATTTCTGGAGTAGTGCTCAAACCAAAAATCGTAGTCCCTGCTTGTGTAGGAGCGGTATTCTAAGAACGGACGGCTGTTTTCTTTTATAATCGTACTTCCGTCATATGTAAGGCTTTTAATTCCGCCGTATTCGTTAAGCTCAAATTCGTATCCTGCGTATTTCACGGGACTGCTGTATTTGCCGTATCCGGAAAATTCGCAGGGCTTTTCAGGTCTGAGCGAGCTGAGAACAGCTTCCGCCTCACTGCGGTGATCTGCCGAAAGACAGCTCAAAGCAACGTCGATATATTCTCTTTGCTCCAGCCAGCTTCGCTCCATAATGCTGTACGAATGATCTCTGCCTTTTGGAGCGAGCTTGAAGATCAAACCGTGCGGAAAATCCTTGAACGGGTGTCTGATTTTCACCTTGTCTTTTTTCCTTGCCTTTCGGAAATCCGCTTTGAGATAATTCTCATAGTCCGAAAAGAACATTTTGGAATCAAGACCTCTGGTATGTTCTGCAATGCACAAAAGTGCATCGGAAAATCCCCTGTATTCCTCGCTCGTTCTTATCATTGATCCGTCGGAAAGCCAGTTCTTTTTCAACCGCATAAGCTCTCTGAGCGCCGCCGCTTTGTAAGGATCGGACGCACATCCGTGTATCCATGTGTCGCCGATTTCGCCCTCAAAAACGGGAAGTTTGTTCCTGACTTCCCAGATGATGTCGGCATAGTCGTCAAGCGTGCCTGCGGTTACTTCATAATCGGGGTATTCCTCCTGAATTTGAGAGAGCTTGTCCGTGACCTTTTTTGCAGAGGGTGCGCCCCTGTTGTCAACGGTGTGATCGAAATAGAGTATTTCATCAATATACTTGCATTTTAATGCTCCGCCGTAATCACCCGAATAAATGACGACAACCTCGCTGTCCCTGCATTTCCATAGGAAACATTCGGGTACTTCGGGAATAGCCGATGATCCGTTTACTCCGATATGAAGCAGTTTAATTCCGTGCCTTGCCAAAATCGGGACAATCGCCTTTGTGTGGCCGGGCACGTCGGTCATTTTCGCCGCCGTAGTCTTTCTGCCTCTTATATTGTCGATCTCATCGACGATTGACAGTCCGAAATCAAAGGTGTCCTCGTCCAAAACCTCGGAATGAGTTGTGAAAGGCATTGCGTGAGGGACGATATCGCCTTTTTTCAGGGCTGTGACGAGTTTTTCTTTTCGTTCCCTGTCGGTATCGTTCAAGGCTTCTTTGATTATCCATGATCCTGTTGTCCAGATAAATTGCTTGCGGCTTTCGGTATTAACCTCGTTTACAAGTGCTTCGGCGGCAGGAATGTATTCTTCAATATATTTGCGCCGTATATTCTCCGCATAGTCGGTAAAGCCCAGATCGAGATGAGTTTTTGAAACAACGAATATTTTTTTCATATTTAATCCTCCTGCTCGGCAATTCCGTAAAGAATTAAATGCTGTTGATGATAGGTCAATAAAAGTATATTCCGAAATAAAAACGGTGTCAAGCTTTTATCATGACTCCGTATGTCGGGGTGAGCCGTAAACACTTTTACGGTTTTGTTTTTATCTGTTTGAGGTCGACGGAAGAATGAAAAACATTGACATTAAAACCCTATGGTGGTATTATTTATAAGTATAAATATGACTCGCAGAGCCGAAAATAACGGTTTGACAATCATTCCGAATGTTTAAAAGATGTTCTTCGGGTTTTATATTCAAAATTCAGTCAGCGCTGTTCTTGTGAAAATGCGCAGACGGAAAATCAAAACTTTTATAGTTAAAAAAGTGGGAGTATTTATGAGTATTAAAGCAATTCTTCTTGATATGGACGGAACTCTCCTGTTACCGGATCAGATCAACATTTCACAAAGATGCATGGACGTGCTTGACAGAGCGGCAAAGGCTGGAATAAATATCATTCCCTGCACGGGCAGAGTGCTCGATATGTATCCACCGCAGCTTTTGAAGTATGAGCCGATGCGCTACCGCCTGACCTGCCACGGCGCAAGAGTGGTGGATATGAAAACAGGGGAGACGATCTACAAGAAGCTTGTTTCTCCCGAGGATTCGGCAAAGGTTTTCAAAATCTTTGAGGGCAGACAGATCTACGGTGAGATTGCCGCCGAGGGTACTATCTATCTTGAAAAGGAGATTGCGGACGATCTGCAGAATTATCCTGTTCCCGCTCACCATATCTGGTACACGGACGCAGGTATTCCTAAGGCTGTCGAGAGCCTCTCGGAGCATTTTGAAGAAAACGGTATAGAGATGGAAAAGGTCAACCTTTACGGCATTAAGGAGGAAGACCGCCAGCCGATCTACGACGCTTTGGAAAACCTCGGAGCAACTGAGTTTACCCGTCCCGGAGCGGTCAAGGACATCGAGTTTCTTCCCAAGGGTATAGACAAGATCGAAGCACTTCATTCAATTTTTGAAAGAATCAATGTTGATTTCAGCGAGGTGCTTGCGATCGGCGACAGCAGCAGCGACGAAAGAATAATCGAGGAATCCGCCGTCGGAGTTGCAATGGGCAACGCTCCCGACTGGCTCAAGGCAAAGGCAGATTATGTTACCGATACGAATGCGGACGACGGAGTTGCATTGGCGATCGAAAAATTCTGCAAATTATAAGGTGAGTATATGGTTGGAGAAAGCTTAAAAAAATATCAGAAAAATCACGATTTCCTCGTTTGCATTGATTCAGACGGCTGTGCCTTTGACACAATGGAGATCAAGCACAAGGAGTGCTTCTGTCCCGTAACCGTCCGCAAATGGGGCTTGCAGATGCTTTCCTCATATGTCAGGGACGCATGGGAATATGCAAATCTTTATTCAAAGACAAGGGGAGTAAACCGCTACGCAACACTTGTGCAGACGATCGAGCTTGTCGGAAGAAGAAAAGAGATTCAGGACTATCCCGATATTCTTCCCGATATGAGCAGTCTGAAAAAATTCCTTGCCGAAAATCCCTCGCCCAATCTCACGACGCTTGCAGAATGTGACGATCCCGTTCTGAAAAAGACCTATGAGTGGTCGGTCGAGATCAACGAGGAGGTTGCAAAAACCGTACATAACATACCCCCGTTTCCTTTTGTAAGGGAGAGCCTTGAAAAGCTTTCCGAAAAGGCGGATATCGTTGTGATGTCTGCCACGGCAAAGGATGCTCTGATGAGAGAGTGGACGGAAAACGACATTGCAAAATACACCAACTTTATCTGTTCTCAGGAGGAGGGCAATAAAAAAGAGTGTATTAATGAAATTAAAAAGTATTATTCTCAAAGCCGTGTTCTGATGATCGGCGACGCACCCGGCGACGCAAAAGCCGCCGCAGAAAACGGAGTAGGCTTTTATCCCATCGTTCCCCGAAAGGAAATTGCGTCATGGAAAAAGTTTTATGCCGATGTGATTGACATCTTCCTTGAGGATAAATACACGCCCGATGTTCAGAACAAATACACCGCAAGCTTTGACAGTTCGCTTCTTGACAAGCCGAACTGGGAAGAAATATAGGAGGAAAATTATGGAATACATTAACAAGGATTTTCTTTTGGAAAACGAAACCGCAAAAAAACTCTATCATAAATACTGTGAGGAGCTTCCGATAATTGACTATCACTGCCATCTCAATCCTATGGAGATTGCAGAGAACAAGAAATTCAGAAATATTACCGAGCTTTGGCTCGGCGGCGACCACTATAAATGGCGGCTTATCCGTGCCTGCGGCGTTCCCGAAAACGAGATCACGGGCGACGCCTCCGACTGGACGAAGTTTTATAATTTCGCAAAAATTATGCCGAGAATCATCGGTAATCCGCTCTATCAGTGGACGCACCTTGAGCTGAAAAGATATTTCGGCTATGACGGACTTCTCAATGAGGATACAGCAGAGACCGTTTGGAATTTGTGCAACAGCAAGCTTGAGAATATGACAGTCCGTCAGATGATGGAAATGTCGAACGTTATAGCCGTTGCAACGACAGACGATCCTGTTGACGACCTTAAAGCGCATGAGATGATTGCGGCGGACAAGAGCTTTAATATCGCTGTTATTCCTGCGTGGCGTCCCGACAAGGCTGTCAATATCGACAAGGACGGCTTCGTTGACTATATCGCAAAGCTTGCCGAGGTCAGCAATACAGAGATCAAGGATTTTGAAAGCCTTATGACGGCTCTTGTTGCAAGGCTTGAATACTTCAACGCTCACGGCTGCTGTGCAAGCGATCACGGACTTGATTTTGTCCCCTATTCAGAAACGAATGTAAACGAGGTTGACGCAATATTCAAGAAAGCTCTTTCGGGTGAAAAGGTTACCGCAGACGAGGCTGAGAAATACAAGTGCTTCATTCTCAACAAGCTCCACGCAGAATACGTACGTCTCGGCTGGGCTTCTCAGCTTCACTACGGAGCGGTCAGAAATGTCAACACGGCAAAATTTGCAAAGCTCGGCCCCGACACAGGCTTTGACTGTATCGGAAACAGCGGCGATCCCGTTAAGATCACCTCTTTCCTCAACTCACTTGCAAAGGACAACAATCTGCCGAGGACGGTGCTTTACTCCACAAACCCGAACGATAACTATATGCTTGTCGCTCTGATGAACAGCTTTCAGGATGACTCCTGCCGAGGCAAGCTCCAGCATGGCTCTGCATGGTGGTTCAACGATACCTACAACGGAATGAGAAATCAGCTCACAGCCCTGGCTGAGGACGGAGTTCTCGGCAACTTTATCGGTATGCTGACGGATTCAAGAAGCTTCATTTCCTATCCGAGACACGAGTATTTCAGAAGACTGCTCTGCAACCTCATCGGCGAGTGGGCGGAAAGCGGAAAATACCCGAACGATGAAAAGATGCTCGGCAAGCTTGTTTCCGATATTTCATTCTACAACTGCAAGGAGTATTTCGGCTTTTAATTATGGATAAACTTTGTTATAAAACACTTCGTGAAAAGAATTACGAAGGGTATCTGCTTGAAAATGCACCCGAAAAGGTGCTTCAATTCGGCGAGGGAAATTTCCTGAGAGCATTTGTGGATTATTTCATTGACGTGATGAACGAGAAAGCAGATTTCAACGGCAAGGCTGTTCTTGTTCAGCCCATCGCATCGGGACTGACCGATATGATAAACGGGCAGGAGGGACTTTATACCCTTTTGCTCAGAGGCCGTGAAAACGGCGAAAAGACGGAGCAGAAAAGAATAATTTCCTCCGTGTCACGCTGTGTCGATCCCTACCGTGATTACCGCAGTTTTCTCGACAATGCCGCAAATCCCGAGCTTAGGTTTATTGTTTCCAACACCACCGAGGCCGGAATCGCCTTTGATCCGAATTGCAGACTTGAGGACGCTCCTCCAAGCTCGTTCCCTGCAAAGCTGACGGCATTTTTATATGAACGCTGGACAAAGAAGCTGAACGGTTTTATAATCCTGTCCTGCGAGCTGATAGACCACAACGGCGACTGCCTGAAGCAATGTGTAAAGCAGTACATCGACCTTTGGAATTTGCCCGAAGAATTTGCAAAATGGGTTGAAAAAGAAAATACGTTCTGTTCAACTCTTGTTGACCGCATTGTTACGGGTTATCCCCGAAACGAAGCGGACGCACTCTGCGAAACATTCGGCTACCGTGACAATCTCATTGACACGGGTGAAATCTTCGGCTTCTGGGTAATTGAAGGTCCTGACTTTATCAAGGACGAATTGCCCTTTGAAAAGGCAGGACTGCCGATAATGGTCGTTAAGGATCACACTCCGTATAAACAGCGCAAGGTTCGTATTCTCAACGGCGCACATACCTCAATGGTACTCGGAGCATATCTTGCAGGAAAGAATATTGTGCGTGAATGTATGGAGGACGAGCTTATCAGTTCGTTTATGAACAGGACAATTTATTCCGAGGTCATTCCAACTCTTGATCTTCCCGAAAAAGAGCTGACGGACTTTGCCGAAGCTGTCAAAGACCGATTTAACAATCCCTATGTCGATCACAGCCTTCTGAGTATCTCCCTTAACTCCACCTCCAAATGGAAGGCGAGGGTTATGCCGAGCGTGACCGAGTATTATAAAAGAAACAATGCTCTGCCTAAGTGCCTGACCTTCTCCTTTGCGGCTTATCTTGAGTTTTACCGCAATGCAAAGGAGGTTGAAAACGGCACACTTGTCGGTTTCAGAAACGGCGACCGTTACGAGGTGAAGGACGAACAGAAGGCAATTGATTTCTACGCTTCTCACCTTGAAGCCGACGCAGAAACGCTTGTTCACGATATTCTGAACAAAACCGATTTCTTCGGCAGTGAGCTGTCTGCGCTTCCCGGTTTTGAAGAAGCCGCAGTAAGAGAACTCAAAATGATTGAAAGCTCAGGCATGCTGAACGCAATGAAGGAGTGTCTTGAATGAATGTAATTCAGATCCACCCCTCGGACAATGTGCTTGTGGCATTGGAAAATGTCAAAAAGGGCGAAAGCTCGGAGAATTTTTCCGTCACGGCGCAGGAGGACATCTCGTTCGGACACAAGATAGCCCTGAGAGAAATTAAGACGGGCGAGGATATCGTCAAATACGGCTGTGTTATCGGAACTGCGATTTCCGATATTCAATCGGGCGAATGGGTGCACACACACAACGTCCGCACTACTCTTGAGCAGGAAAAAAAGCTCGAATACAAGCCGAATTTTGAAAAACTGCCCGACCGTGAGCCTGCGTTTTTTGAGGGCTACCGCCGAAAGGACGGCAAGGTCGGAATAAGGAACGAGATATGGATTTTGCCGACCGTCGGCTGCGTCAACAGCATTGCACAAAAGCTTGCCGCCGATAACCGGGAGCTTGTGAAAGGCTCGGTGGAGGGGATTTTTGCTTTCCCTCATCCTTACGGCTGCAGTCAGCTCGGCGACGATCACGAAACGACAAAAAAGATTATTGCCTCTCTTGCGAAGCATCCGAATGCAGGCGGAGTGCTGATAGTCGGTCTCGGCTGTGAAAACCTGACGATAGACCAGCTTAAAGAGCAGCTCGGAGACTACGATACCGACCGCATCAAGATAATGATCTGCCAGCAGTGCGAGGACGAAATTCAGACGGGTACACAGCTTCTGAGTGAGCTTGCGGAAAATATTTCCTCATTAAAGCGAGAAAAAATTGACGCATCAGAGCTTGTTATCGGCTTGAAGTGCGGCGGCTCGGACGGACTTTCGGGAATAACCGCAAATTCGGCAGTCGGCAGGTTTACAAACCGTCACGTTGCCGAGGGCGGCACGGCGATACTGACCGAGGTACCCGAAATGTTCGGAGCGGAGCAAATACTTTTCAACAGATGTGTCGATGAAGATGTGTTCCGTGCGGCTGAAAAAATGGTAGAGGACTACAAGGATTATTTTGTCCGCAACGGTCAGACCGTCTATGAAAATCCCAGTCCCGGCAACAAGGCAGGCGGAATTACAACACTTGAGGATAAGTCCTGCGGCTGTGTGCAAAAGGGCGGCGACGCTCCGGTTACCGCTGTTCTCCAATACGGCGAAGCGGCGAAAACAAAGGGCTTGAATCTCCTGTACGGCCCGGGCAATGATCTTGTCAGCACAACTGCTCTGACTGCCGCAGGCGCACACATGATACTGTTCACAACAGGCAGAGGAACTCCGTTCGGCGCACCCGTACCGACGGTTAAGATATCCTCAAATTCCGATATTTACAATACAAAAAGCAACTGGATTGATTTTAATGCAGGCATAATCTGCGACGGCGTTTCCGTTGAAAAAGCAGGGGAGAGCCTTTATGAGCTTGTGCTCGGCATTGCATCGGGCGAAAAGACGAAGAATGAGCTGAACTCCTGCCGTGAAATTGCTGTATTCAAAAACGGAATAACCCTGTAAAATCCGTCACAGGTTGACAAAAGCGGAAATATGGATTACAATAAAATCAACGGGTTACCGTAATAACAATCGGAGGTATGAAAAATGTATTTTTTGATAGTTTTATCCGAGCTTATTTTTGCGCCGATTCAGGCTATCGAAGCACTTCTTCCCGGCGGCGGACATCCGATTCATGAGGCGATCAGTCAGCTTCTTGACGCAATAATCGCCCTGTTGAGCTGACGGAAAGTCCGCAAAAAATAATACATAAAAAACGGTTTGCCTTTTGTCACATTTTTTGAATAATGTGTTGACAAAGGGCAAATTGATTGTATAATAAAACAGTAACAATTCCTGTTTTGAAAGGAGCAAATATAATGGATATTACAAAGGATATAAAGTATGTCGGCGTCAACGACCATGACATTGACCTGTTCGAGGGACAGTATGTTGTAGAAAACGGTATGGCGTACAACTCTTACGTTATTATGGACGAGAAGATCGCCGTGCTTGATACCGTAGACGCACGATTCAGACATGAGTGGCTCGACAATCTCTCCGAGGCATTGGACGGCAGAAAGCCCGATTACCTTATTGTTCAGCATATGGAGCCGGATCATTCCGCCAACATCATCAGCTTTATCAACACCTATCCCGATGCAAAAATTGTTGCCTCGGCAAAGGCTTTTGTAATGATGGAACAGTTTTTCGGAAAGGATCTTTCAGACCGTCAGATCGTAATTTCCGAGGGCTCAACCCTTGAGCTCGGCAAGCACACGCTCAGCTTCGTTTCCGCACCGATGGTTCACTGGCCTGAGGTTATGGTGACCTACGATTCATACGACAAGGTTCTTTTCTCCGCCGACGGTTTCGGCAAGTTCGGTGCGCTTGATGTTGACGAGGACTGGGCTTGCGAAGCAAGACGTTATTATTTCGGCATCGTCGGAAAATACGGCGCACAGGTTCAGAAGCTTCTTCAGAAGGCTTCAACCCTCGACATTGAAAAGATCTGTCCTCTCCACGGCCCGATTCTTACAGAGGAGCTCGGCTACTATCTCGGACTTTACAACACCTGGTCGTCCTACGGCGTTGAGACCGAGGGCATAATGATTGCATACACATCGGTTTACGGCAACACAAAGAAAGCCGTTGAAAGTCTTGCCGATAAGCTCAGAGCAAAGGGCTGTCCCAAGGTTGTTCTGAACGATCTTGCACGCTGTGATATGGCTGAGGCTGTCGAGGACGCTTTCCGCTACGGAAAAATTGTTCTTGCAACAACGACCTACAATGCCGATATCTTCCCCTTTATGCGTACATTTATTGATGCTCTTACCGAAAGAGAGTTCCAGAACAAGACCGTTGCGTTTGTTGAAAACGGAACATGGGCTCCTCTTGCGGCAAAGGTAATGAAGGGTATGCTTGAAAATTCAAAGAATATCCATTTCGTTGAGCCTGTTGTTCATCTGCGTTCTGCAATGAACGAAACCTCCTCTGCCGAGATCGAAGCTCTTGCCGAGGAGCTTTGCCGTGACTACATCGCTCAGGACGGCGAGACGGCAAACAAGAACGACCTTTCCGCTCTGTTCAAAATCGGCTACGGTCTTTATGTTGTTACCTCGAACGACGGCAAGAAGGATAACGGACTTATCGTAAATACCGTTTCACAGGTCACAAGCTCTCCCAACAGGATTGCCGTAACGATCAATAAGGATAACTATTCTCACCACGTTATCAAGCAGACGGGCAAAATGAATCTCAACTGTCTTTCGGTTGACGCACCGTTCAGCGTGTTTGAAAACTTCGGTTTCAGAAGCGGCAGAAATGCGGATAAGTTTGAGAGCATAACACCGCTTCGTTCGGATAACGGACTTGCCTTCCTGCCGAGATACATCAACTCGTTTATGTCGCTCAAGGTTGAGCAGTATGTTGACCTTGACACCCACGGAATGTTTATCTGCTCGATCACCGAGGCGAGGGTTATTTCCGACGCCGAGACAATGACTTATACTTATTATCAGAAGAACGTTAAGCCGAAGCCGCAGACCGAGGGCAAGAAAGGCTTTGTCTGCAAGATTTGCGGTTATGTCTATGAGGGAGACGAGCTTCCCGAGGATTTCGTATGTCCTCTCTGCAAGCACGGAGCCGCTGACTTTGAACCGATAAAATAAAATAGATTAAGAAATTGTGATATTTTTGAAGCCGCGCTTCGGTATAGGACGCATAAAAAGTCCTTTCCGTTGGCGGCTTTTGTTTTAAATAGATAATGACAAAACCGTCAATTTGTGATATAATTACAAAAATATCGTGATGGTGATGTTATGAAAGCTGTACGTTCATTTGCATACCTTATGCTCTCGGTTGTTATGATAATGACTTCCGTGACTTTCAGCGCAGAGGCTCAGACCGATACATACGAAACAATGGCAAACCTTGTTGTTTTTGTCAAGTTTCCCGAGGACGACGGAACGGATATTGCCGACAATTCACAGAAGATAATCATGACCTACAACGACACCACCGATATTTATGTTGGCTCGGATATTGATTTTTCTTTTAAGAAATATATATCTGCAATCTCAAGAGGAAAGCTGAATGTGAACAATGTGTTCCCTCAGCTTGAGGGGGATATCATCGTTCCTCTCACACTTTCCGCTTCACATGACAACAGCGACGATTCCACCGTTATTCAGGAGGTCATAGCCGCATTCAATTCAGGCAAAATCAGCCTGCCGAACGATAAGCTTGACAACAGATATTCTCAGTCGATTGATAACACTACCATCATCATTCAGGGCAGAAGCTCAAGCGGCTCGGACTTCCTCTGGCCGCACAAGAGCGTCTCCGCCGTCACCACGATGATTAAGAATAAGTATTATATCGGAAATTATAATGTAATTGATTCGTATTCTCTGACGGGTGCGGTTTCTCCGTGTCAGGGAGTTATCTCGCATGAATTTCTGCACAGCGTCGGACTTCCCGACCTTTACCGTGTGAACGGAGCTTCGGGCGCCCCCGTAGGTGTTTGGGATATTATGGCTTCGGACAGCTTCTTCCAGCAGTATCCGCTTTCCTATCAGCGTTACAAGATGGGCTGGGTGCCGATGAAGCAGATCAGCGAGAGCGGCACATATAC
>JAXJRE010000244.1:0-6354 GCA_036310785.1 Acutalibacteraceae bacterium | reverse complement strand
CTGCTATGACGGCGCAAAGCTCAGGAACAACACTGCATGGGGCTTCCGAAAGATATTTGAAGTCGGCAAACGTACCTCTTTTTCGTTCGCAGTCGAGATTGCAGACCGTTCATATCCCGTGCATTTCAGCTTCGGCGAATGGGTGCCTTTTAACGAAAAACGCAGTCGCTTTGTCCTCAACGGCGTAAGCTGTAAAATGAGCGACAAGTGTATAATCCTTGAAAAAGCAGATAAAAAAGCAGAAAAAAAGTATAAAAAAACGGCTCTCAAAAAATATCTGAGAACCAATAAAAAAGTTTTTGCCGTCAGACTGCTTAACCTTATCCTGCCGAAGAAAAGGATCTGGCTTTATAACGACTGCAAGGGTGTAGGAGTTGACAACGCCTACTTACAGTTTATTCACGATTTTGATATTGACGACGGTGTTGAACGCTACTATGTAGTAAACGGATCGGTCGATGAAATCAGACAGCATTTCACCGCCGAACAGCAGAAGCGTCTGATCTCTTTCCGCTCGTCAAAGCATAAGATGCTGTATCTCAATGCCGAGAAAATTATCACCGCCTTTGTTGAAAACGAAAACTATCTTCCGTTTTACAGCGATATTTATCCCGAATACATCGACCTTTTCGGCGGAGATGTATATTATCTCCAGCACGGCGTCCTGCACGCTCATGTGCCGTGGAAATACTCATACGACAGGCTTGATATCACGGGCGAGGTGGTTTCGACCGACTATGAGGTCAAAAATTTCACCGAAAATTATTTCTTCCCCGAAGAAGCCCTGATAAAGAGCAAGATGCCGAGATATGACCGTGTTGACATCGACACAAAAAAGGCGAAAAATATTATCCTCTTTGCACCGTCATGGCGGAAATATCTTATTTCGCACAAGGCAGGCGGCGGTTGGACGGCGGACAAAGAAAAGTTTGTCAAGTCGGATTTCTTCAAAAAAACTCAGGAATTTCTGAACAGCGAAAGTCTTGCAAAATTGCTCGAAGAAAACGGCTGGACGCTTGAATTCAAGCTCCACCCGATATTTGCCCCGTACAGGGATTGCTTTGATATTCAATCTCCTTCAGTCAGCTTTGCCGACGGAAGACCGATCGACGAATACAAGATATTTATTACGGATTTTTCGTCCTTTGTCTACGATTTTGTTTACCTCAACCGTGCTGTCGTGTATTTTATGCCCGACCTCAGGGAGTTTAAGGCGGGTATGAACGATTACAGAGAGCTTGACATTCCGTTTGAAAACGGCTTCGGAGAGCTGACGCAGAGTCAATCCGAGCTGTGCCTTGCCATTGAAAGGGTAATCGAAAACAACGGAGAAGCGATATCTCCGTACAGGGAAAGAAGCGAAAACTTCTTCTTTGACAAGGATAAAAATTCCTGCGACAGGATTTATAATGCAATTACCGAATGACTTATGCTTTAATACATTTTTGTCAAAGTCAAAAAATCTATAATCTAAAAAGACTGCCGCTTGTGATTTTGTTCACCTGCGGCAGTCTTTTTGACTGTCTATTCGATTTGCCGATTATCTCATAATCTCCATAGTATAGAGATCGCTGCCTTTTTTAAGCTCCTCGTTGACATATTCGACACCGTCTGTTTCAAAAACGGTTTTCTTTTGTGAGAAAAGGTTTGTTCCGATTCCGAGCCTGTCGCCCTCGATTTTTGCTCCGAGCGAAGCAAGAATGGTAGGCATCACATCAAATGAGGCATACTCACGGTTATACAGCCTGTCCGGGGCGACATTTGTCATCGATTCATCGGGATTGAGTATTACGTTATAAACCGTTCTGCGGTATCCGGGATCAAAGTCCTTGAAAAAGTTCGGATCCATACTTGCGTGATCGCCGATAATTACTATCGTCGTGTTACTGTAAAACGGCTGCTGCTGAATCCAGCGGACAAACTGTTCAACCTGAGATGAGCTGTATGCAATTACATTGGCGTACTGGCTCTCGTAAGGCGTCGGTGTTTTTTCGGAAAGATAGCCGTCGGGGAAGTGGGTGTCGGCGGTTTCCATAACAAAATCAAACGGTTTACCTGTTTCTGAAAGACGGGTTATTTCCTCTTTTGCAAATTCAAAGAGCTTTTCGTCCTCATAACCCCACCAAACCTCATAATCTTTTGGCAATATTCCGTTTTCGAGCATGTAATCATAGTCCATTACTTTAAAATCGCCGTGCGACTCATAATAATAATTAAGTCCGCCGAAAGCCGCAGATGAGCCAAACATAACTGTCTGTTCATACCCCTGAGCCTTCAAGATATCGCCGATAGTATATGCGCCCGGCAAAAAGTTATCCTTGGAGCCGTAGCGGTTTCTTTTTGACGGAACCTTCATCGGCAAGCCTGTTCCCATGCAAACCATAGCGGCAACTGACCATTGACTGCCTGTCGCCTGAATAGGACCGCCGATCATACCCTTGTCCCTGTCGGAGAAGGATATGCCTTCGTTTAACAGCTCGGTAAGCTCGGGAATGAGATTGGTATCCATATAACCGCCGATGTCCTTTGACGCATAGCTGTTTTCCATGGATTCAAGATAAATATGAATAAGATTTCGCTTTTTTTCGGGGAAGGTTATTTTTGCGGTTTCGGGATCGACATAGTTTTTCTCAATATAATCCGACTTAACGGTATATGCGTAATACAAATCCTTTAACTGCAGGTCTTTTACTCCTATGCTTATACCGCCGACAAGAACGAGAACCGCTAAAATAAGGCTTATGAATCTTTGTATTTTACTGCTGAAAAGGGTGATTTTTTTGCCTTTTCTGCTGTAAACAATCTTTAAAGAAACAAAAATAAACGCATCAATCCAGCATGAATAGAGCAGGGTTTTAAAAAGCGGTCCCTCAAGCATTGAAAAAATTATGTCGTTGCTTGTACCGGTTGTGGGAGACGTAATGTTTATGAGCATCTGATCGGGAGTTATCTCGCCGTATGTAGTTTCCGTCCAGATTGTCATTCGCCATGCGAGCACGCCCAAGAACACCAATACCGCGCTGATTATTTTTATGACCTTGATGTGCTTTTTCTTTGCGTATTCGTCCTTTGAAAAGGTTATTGCTCCGTTCAGCACTCCTGTAACAAAGAGCAATACGAAGCCCCAGACAATACCGACTAAGGCCTGACACAACAATGAACCGGCCGTGAAACCGGTCAACGAAAATACATTGCCGATGCTCATTATGCTTGCAGGCACAAACTCAATGATTTTCAGCGATGTCAGCGAATTAAGAAAAAGATTTTTTACAATTACTTTAATCCAATTTGTCGTTTTTTTATTTTCTTCAAAAAGAAAAACCTCAATGATTGAAAAAACGATACCGATAATTATACTTACTATTAAATGCATTTTTACTCTCCTCTGTCATATCATTTATGGCTTTTGAAAGAGATGACAGTCAATTTATTTATTTGCCTGCTCTTTGGCGTATGCTTCGGATACGGCTCGTGCAAGCTGATCGGGACAGGAGGTGTTCTTAAAGCCGCAGGTTATGCCGCTGAGCTTCTTCTCGATTTCCGCAACCGTCATACCGTCCACGATTGAGGAAATGCCCTTGAGATTTCCGTTACAGCCGCCTGTAAACCTGACGTTTGTAACCGTGTCGCCGTCAAGGTCAAAGGTGATTTTTGTCGAGCAGGTGCCCCTTGTTTTGTATTCGTATGTCATAATCATTACCTCCGTAAATTTTCTGAAAAATATGATAATTCAATTTACGGAGAATGTCAAGACTCAAAGCATAATATAAATCAGCGCCATAAGCAGGAGGGTATCGCCGCCGTCACCCGAGAGCAGAAGCATCATTGCGATGATGAGCTTCATATCCCCGTCGAAGAACATTCCGAATGGATTGAAGCCCTGACGGGGATTCTGATGTTCCTGTCTCGGCGGCAGGGGAGGCTGATAATTTATGTTCTGATGTGCAGAATGAGCCGTCGGAGGCTGATTAGGCTGTTTGTGAAAAACCGGATCAGTGTTCTGAACGGGCATGGCTCGGCTGTACATCTCTCTTGCTCTCATTATCGCCTGTCGCTCGGCGGCGTTAAAATCCTGCTGTGGCATTGCTAATCATCCCGATCTGTAAGATTATTTATTAACGGTAAAATTTCAAGCAGTTTCATTATTTGTATTGCCTGATCGGCTTTTTTCTGCCTTTCGGGACTGAGATTCGGTTTCAGGGCTTCAATGAGCTTGCACCTCCGTCCCGATTCGCCGTTCATTGCGCTCATTATTTTTGTTATTTTTCCGATCATCTGCGGATCGAATGATGAAAAAATATCGTTGCCCTTCTGACGGTTTTGTTTTTCCGACTGTTCGCCGCCTTGACCGAAAACCGCTTCGGCTGTGGCTTTGAGTTCTTCAATATCATCGGGAGTGAGAGAGGAAAGAATATCGTTAATGTTCATCTTTATTGCCGTTCAGCTTTTCCATTATTTTGCGTGCGGCAGGCGAAGAAAGCACGGCGTTGATCTTATCCCTGTCGCTGAGGATTTGGTTAAGCTCGTCTTTTTCCTCCGCTTTAAGACCGTTAATCAGCTCTTTGGCTCTCTTTTCTGCGTCTGCCTTGCTTGACGGTGCGGAGAAAAAATCAGAAAATTTGTTGTTTGCCATTTACACTCACACTCCAATGATTTATAATATAGTTATATTCTGAAAGGTGTTGTATGTATGCGCTTGCTTGTTTTATCCGACTCCCACGGACGAAAAAATCTTATGCTCAAAGCCGTTGAGCTTCACCCCGAAGCCGACGCAGTTATTTTTCTCGGAGACGGCGAAGGTGATATTGACTTTCTGAAAGAAATTTATCCCGATATAAAGCTTTATGCCGTCTGCGGAAACTGTGATTTCAGTTCCTCACTTCCGCTGTTCCTGCTTGAAAAATTCGGCGGCAAAACCGTCTACGCCGCTCACGGACATAACGAAAGAGTGAAATATTCTCTGTACGGTTTGAAGCAGAAAGCACGTTCATGTTCGGCTTCTATAGCATTATACGGGCATACGCACGTCCCTGACACAACCTATGAGGACGGAATATGGTATGTTAATCCCGGCTCGGTTTCGGTTGGTAAATATGCGATGATAGATATTACCGACAAGGGCATAATGCCGATACTTGCCGATCTTTATAATTAAGTAATAATCCTCCGCTTTGTCTCATACATTAAAGTAACGGACAAAAACGGAGGATTTAATTATGTTTGTATTTTCATTTAAAGCGAACAAGCCCAGACTGATTGTTGCACTTTGTGTTGTGATCTGCGTTCTGATTGCAGGAACGCTTGCTCTGACCAGCCGTAAAAAACCTGTTGCCAACGACGGCTCAATAAGCTATATTGCAAAAAATGCGTCGGATTGCATCTCGTTTCTTTCCCAGTTCGGCTGGAGCGTGAATGAAGAACCCGTTGAGGTCAGGGAGGTTATTATCCCGTCGGAATTTAACGATACATATACCGCTTACAATGTTATTCAGAAAAATCAGGGACTTGACCTTGAGCCTTACAAGGGCTTTCGGGCTAAGAAATGGATTTTTGAGGTAAAAAATTACCCCGATTATCCTGCCGATTGCGGATATATCAGGGCAACCTTACTTGTTTATGACGGAGCCGTTATCGGCGGCGATATTTCTTCAATAGAACAAAACGGTTTCATTCAAGGCTTTGAATTTCCGAATACCGCAGTCACTTCGCCGACTTCCTTGCCGGCAGCTGAGCAATAATTATTGCAACGAACATCACGGCACAGCCGATGTATTCAACAAAAGCCATTCTTTCGCCGAGAATTATGAACGAGAAAATGACCGAGAACACGGATTCAAGGCAAAGGAGCATGCTTGAGATGGTGGGATCGGTGTATTTCTGACCGATGACCTGGAACGTGAACGCACAGCCGCAGCTCATAATACCTGCGTACAGGATCGGCACAGCCGCCTGCATAATGCTTTGAATGTTCGGACTTTCAAAAATGAACATCAGTACGCAGGAGATGACTCCTGTTACAAAAAACTGACCGCAGGAAAGCAGAACGCAGTCGATCTTTGCGGCAAATTTGTCAATTACGATTATGTGCAGGGCAAAAGCGAACGAGCACAGCAGGGCGAGAATATCACCCTTGCCGAGGGAGGACGATGTCGAGCCGCCCATACATATCATATACAGTCCGACAACTCCGAGAAAAACTCCGATCCAGGTTGTAACGGGCTGTTTCTTCTTGTAAACAATGAATGAAATAAGAGGAACTATGAGCATATAAAGAGCGGTGATGAAACCGACTCTGCCCGGCTCTATGTAGATGAAAGCGAACTGCTGGAGATTCGATCCGATGCAAAGCATCAG
>JAXJRE010000243.1:0-2232 GCA_036310785.1 Acutalibacteraceae bacterium | reverse complement strand
CCAGCTTTTCTCTGCCGTGGGTTACAACGTCAAGATCTGCCTGCAACGATCCCATTTCCTTGTTCAGCCTGTCAATTTCGGCCTGAGCCGCCGCTTTCAGTGCTTCAAGATCAGTGATCCTGATTGAAGCGTTCTTCTTCTCACGGCGAAGCTCTTCGAGAGCCGCATTAGCCGTGTCGAGCTTTCCGTCAATGAGGGCAAGCTCGCTCTCTTTACGGATAATGTCCTCCCGAGTACGCTTGAGATCCGCTTCGGAAGCGTCAAGCTCCGCCTTTGCCGAGGACAGCTCAACATTCAGCCTCTTGTATTCCTCGTTGTCCTTTTCCTGCTCTGCGGCAAGCTTTTTAAGCTGTTCGTTGAGCTTTTCTTTCTCATTTGTTCGGCTGAGAATACCTGAATTGTGTCCTCTTGATCCGCCCGTCATCGAGCCGCCTGCGTTGACGACCTGACCGTCAAGAGTTACTATCTTAAATCTGTATGAAAACTTCTTAGCAATGACGATTGCGCTGTCAAGATCCTCGGCAACCGCCGTTCTGCCGAGAAGCGAACGGATTATTTCATCATATTTTTTGTCGTAGTCAAGAAGTCTGTCCGCCATATCGACAAAGCCGTAGCAGTCGTCAAGACCTTTTTCTGTGAACGGCTTCGACTTAACGGAGGTCAGCGGCAAAAATGTAGCCCTGCCGCCCTTATTCTCCTTGAGGAAATTGATCGCACGCTTTGCGTCGTTTTCGCTGTCGGTGACAATGTTCTGTATCGCAGAGCCGAGAGCGGTTTCAACGGCTATTGCATAGCGATCCTCAACGCTGATGAGTTGGGAAAGAGGACCGTGAATACCTCTGAGAGCGCCGCCCTTTGCCTCACGGACAACCGCCTTAACAGCTCCCGAATAGCCGTCCATATTCTTTTCCATTTCGTCGAGCATACGGATCTTGTCCTTCTTTTGCAGAATGTCAAGTCCTCTTGCGTCGATCGCCGATTTCAGCTTGTCCGCCTTTTCCTGACGGTTGTTTACCCGCAGACTGTAACCCGAAACTGCGTTCATAATCTCGGTTGCGGTGTCGTTGAGCTTGTCAAGCTGAGACTGACAGGCGTTTCTCTTGTCCTCAAGCTCTGTAATGTAGCCGTTCCTTGTGGAAAGAACGCCCTCGATATTGCTGACTCTGCCGCTTATTTCCTCGATCGAAGAATTGGCGGTGGTTTCTTCTATTCTCTTTTCGCTCACCTTTTCGGTGAGAGCCGTTATCTTCTGCGATATCTCGGCAATACGGTCGGCAAATTCGCCCGTTTCGTTTCTTGCATCGGCAATGTTCAGCGCCGCCGAGTCAAGCTCCTTGCGCTTTGCCTCGATTTCGTTGAGAAGCTCGGCGATCTCGGCTTGTGCGTCCTCAACTTCTTTTTTCAGGGTGTTCTCGCTGTTTGAAGCGTCGCTCATGTCACGCTTGATACGTTCAATCGTCTGCTCATTGTGGAGAATAGTGTTCTTCTCAACGGAGATCTGACCTTCAAGCTGAACCGCCTTTTCCTCGTAGCTTGTGGAGTTGTTTCTGATATTATCAATTCTTACCGTGATATCCTGACTTTTTGCAATTATCTCCTCGGAGTCCGTCTCAATCTGAGTAAGTGCGGCTTCAACGGAGTCGTACTGTCCCTGAGCGATCGAGAGCTTGTCCTCCTGATCTTTAAGCTTCACCCTTGTAGTGTCGATCGTGTGGAGCCACAGACCGATTTCAAGCTCCTTTTTCTCCTTGGCAAGAACAAGGAATTTCTGTGCCTTTTCGCTCTGAGTTTTGAGCGGTCCGACACGGCTTTCAAGCTCGGAGAGAATGTCCCTCAGACGGACAAGGTTTTCCTCCGCCTGATCGAGCTTGCGGTTTGCGTCGTTGCGGCGGTATCTGTAATGGGAAATTCCTGCCGCTTCTTCAAGCATATCTCGTCTTTGTCCCGATTTTGATGAAATGAGGTCGGCAATCCTGCCTTGGCTGACGAGGGAATAGCCGTCACGTCCGAGTCCCGTGTCCATAAAAAGCTCATGAACGTCACGCAGTCTGACTACCTGACCGTTGAGCAAATATTCGCTTTCGCCCGAACGGTAGTACCGACGGGTCACCTTAACGGTGTCTGAATCGAAATCCAGCAACCGCTTGGTATTGTCGATCGACAGCGATACTTCAGCAAAGCCGACACCTTTACGGCGGGAGGTACCGCTGAAGATCACGTCTTCCATCTTGG
>JAXJRE010000242.1:0-5097 GCA_036310785.1 Acutalibacteraceae bacterium | reverse complement strand
ATCGGAAGAAAACGGCTTCTTCATCTTATTGCGACAACCCCATTTTTATTTACTGAATTACACTTATTACGCAAATTCAATTTCCGATACTACGGGACAATGATCCGACGGGAAGGCGCCGTTGATCTTATCCTTGACAACACGGTATTTTTTCGCCGTGAATCCGTCGCTGATAAAGATAAAATCAATAACTGCGTCAGGACCGTCGTGGTGGAAGAAAGCATGGAAGGTCGGGTAATCCTCGGTGTCCTCGGCAACAAATTTGCTGTCCCTGAAAATTCCGCCCTCTACCATATCAACATAGCAGTCCTCACCCTGATAGACGTTGAAATCTCCCGTTACAAACACAGGGCAGTCGAGCTTTGCGGCGAACTCATTTATGAGCCTTACGCCGTTCTTTCTTGCTTCCTCGCTCACATGGTCGAGGTGCGTGTTCATCGCAACAAAAGTCTTGCCGCTCTCCTTGTCGAGAAGCTTTGCCCACGATGTAATTCTTGTGCAGGCGGAGTTCCACGACTTTGACGGAACATCGGGAGTTTCGCTGATCCAGAACCAGCCCTTGTCAAGAAGATCAAATTTATCTCTGCGGTAGAAAACAGGAGAAAACTCGCCCTCCTCCTTGCCGTCATCTCTGCCGACTCCGACATAGTCATATTCGGGCATACCCTTGATGAAAATATTCATCCAGTCGATATGAGCCTCCTGAATACCGAAAACATCGGGCATATTCCTTCTTGTAACCTCGATTACGTCGTCCTTTCTCTCCTGCCAGCTGTGTCCGTCAGGACCGTAGCAGAGAACATTGAATGAAAGTACCTTCACTGTGCATTATCCTCCCTGTTCATAATTTGATAGCTCAACGTCATCAGGCTGTCGTTGAGATGTACGTTTTCAACAGTCACTCCCGAATAGTTTGAAGCGATGTCGTAGTGACTGAAATTCCAGAAATTAGTGATACCCATAGCGACGAGCCTGTCAACGATCTCGGGTGTGCTTTCGCTCGGAATACAGAGCACCGCCACCTTTGGCTCAACCTCTTTGCAGTAGACCTCAAGATCCTCAACGGGATAAACGGAAAGTCCCTTTATTCTGAGATCCTGCATATTGTCGGCATTCCTGTCAAAAAGTCCCACAAGCTCAAAGCCTCTGTCCTCAAACGCCATATGCGAGGCAATGGCTCTGCCGAGGTTTCCGCAGCCGATGAGTATGGTCTTAAAGCCGTTGTGTATGCCGAGGATCGCTCCGATCTCATTCTGAAGCTGTTCAACATTATAGCCGTAGCCCTGCTGACCGAAGCCGCCGAAGCAGTTGAGATCCTGGCGGATCTGCGAAGCGGTAAAGCCCATACGCTGAGACAGCTCCTTGGAGGATATTCTCGTTATATTATTCTTTTTCAGTTCTCCGAGGAACCTGTAATATCGGGGCAAACGCTTAATTACGGACATTGAAACCGATTTCTTTTCCTTTGCCACAATTATCCCTCACTTATTCGCTGAGTTTTTTAACTGTTTCCATTACATAATCGCCGAACTCGGAGCAGGTACAGCCTGTGTCGCGTCCCGTGATCTGAAGCTTCTTTTCCGTAAACATACAGATGTCAAGAGCCTTTTCAAGCATATCGGCTTTTTCCTGCTCTCCGATGTGTGAAAGAAGCATAACGGAAGCTCTGAGCATTGAGCAGGGATCGGCATACTGTCCTCTGCCCTCCTCAATCATTCTCGGAGCTGAGCCGTGGATAGCCTCGAACATAGCGTCCCTTTTTCCGATGTTCGCTCTGCCTGCCGTGCCTACGCCGCCCTGGAATTCAGCCGCCTCGTCGGTGATGATATCGCCGTAGAGGTTGGGAAGAATGAACACCTTGAAGTCCTTGCGGCGCTTCGGGTCGATGAGCTTTGCGGTGGTGATATCAATGTACCATTCGTCGGTCGTGATCTCAGGATAGTCCTTGCCGATATTCTTGCAAAGGTTAAGGAACTTGCCGTCGGTGGCCTTGATTATGTTAGCCTTTGTAATGATGGAAACTCTTTCCTTGTGATTTCTTCTTGCGTAGTCGTATGCAAGCTTTGCAATTCTCTCACAGCCCTCGGTTGTTGTTACAACGAAGTCAACCGCAAGATCGTCGGTTACGTTGACGCCCTTTGAGCCGACCGCATATGCGCCCTCGGTGTTCTCACGGAAGAATGTCCAGTCGATACCCTCCTCGGGAACCTTAACGGGACGAAGATTCGCAAAAAGGTCGAGAGCCTTTCTCATTGCAACGTTTGCGCTCTCGATGTTCGGCCACGGACCGCCCTGCTGAGGAGTGGTTGTCGGTCCCTTGAGGATAACGTGGCAGGACTTCAGCTCTTCGAGAACATCGTCGGGAATTGCCTTGTTTGCGGCAACACGGTTTTCGATGGTAAGACCGTCAATAACCTTAAATTCAACCTTGCCTGCCTTTACCTTGTCGGCAAGCATGTATTCGAGAACTCTTGCGCTCTCCTTGGTGATGATGGGGCCGATGCCGTCGCCACCGCAGACGCCGATAACGATCTTGTCGAGCTTTTCATAGTCGATAAAATCGCCCTGAGCCTTGATTGTATCGGAACGGTCACTCTGCTCACGAATGAGAGCTTCAAATTTTTCAACTGCGTTTTTAATCTGTAATTCTGTCATGGCTGTACTCCTTTTAATACAAATGAAATTATAAAAATCTCCGGTAATATCTAAATTAACGCTTTGTCAACGAGATGTGTGAAGAAAAAGATCCGCACTTCTCAACGAGAGATTTTTTCGCCGGATCGTTTAAGGTTCCGCCGCTCATACTATGTGTATTTGCAAGGAAGCTCGGGCGATACGGCGGAAAAAGATACCCACTTCTCAGCGAGAGATTTTTTCGCCAGATCGTTTGAGGTTCCGCCGCTCATACTATGTGTATTTGCAAGGAAGCTCAGGCGATATGGCGGAAAAAGATCCGTTGAGTAAAATTAGTTCTGACTTTCTCTCGTATAATCCAGCAATCCTCCCGCAAGAAGTATATCTCTCTGACGCTCGGAAAGCTGATAATCAAGCTTGTAGCTTTCGCCTGTTGTAAGATTTTTAAGCGTTACATCGGTGCCGTTTGCAATGCTGTCACGGATATTCTCAAGGCAAAGCTCGTCGTTCACGCTGATCTTATCGTAGTCCGCTTCATCGGCAAAGGTGAAAGGAATGATACCTGCATTGACAAGGTTTGCACAGTGAATACGTGCAAAGGACTTGGTGATGACCGCCTTAACTCCGAGATAGAGAGGAACAAGAGCCGCATGCTCACGGGACGAGCCCTGACCGTAGTTTGCGCCGCCGATGATGATGCCCTTGCCTGCCTGCTTACAATGCTCGGCAAACTTCTCGTCGCACTGCTTGAAGCAGAAATTTGAAAGATACGGGATATTTGAACGGTAGGGCAGAATTTTAGCTCCTGCAGGCATAATGTGGTCTGTCGTGATATTGTCGCCGACCTTGAGAACTGCCTTTGCGGTGATGTCGGCAGGCATAGCCTCGGTCTTCGGGAACGGCTTGATGTTCGGGCCGTACATAACCTCAACGGAGTCTGCGTCCTCAACGCTTGCAGGCATTGCGATCATATTGTCATTGATGATGAACTCGTCGGGCATCTCGATCTCAGGCATTTCGCCAAGCTCACGGGGATCGGTAAGAACTCCTGTGAGAGCGGAAGCCGCCGCAACCTCGGGGCTGACAAGGTAGATACCTGCATCCGCAGTGCCCGAACGTCCCTCAAAGTTACGGTTAAAGGTGCGAAGCGACACACCCTTTGAGTTGGGAGACTGTCCCATACCGATACACGGGCCGCAAGCCGACTCAAGGATTCTTGCGCCTGCGTCGATCATATCGGAAAGCGCACCGCACAGAGCAAGCATATTAAGCACCTGCTTTGAGCCGGGAGCGATAGAAAGACTGACAGACGGGCATACCGTCTTGCCCTTGAGGATAGCCGCAACCTTGAGCATATCCATAAGAGACGAGTTTGTGCAGGAGCCGATACATACCTGATCAATTTTGATCTTTCCGATCTCCTGACAGCTCTTAACGTTATCGGGCATATGAGGCATTGCCGCAAGCGGAACAAGCTCATTGAGGTCAATGTCAATAACCTCGTCATAAACTGCGTCATCGTCTGCGCTGAGTTCAACCCAATCCTTTTCACGTCCCTGAGCCTTGAGGAAAGCCCTTGTGATATCGTCAGACGGGAAAATCGAGGTCGTTGCGCCGAGCTCTGCGCCCATATTGGTAATCGTCGCTCTTTCGGGAACGGAAAGCGTCTTAACACCCTCTCCGCCGTATTCAACGATCTTGCCGACGCCGCCCTTGACGCTCATTATCTGAAGCACCTTGAGGATGATATCCTTTGCGGCAACCCACGGCTGAAGCTTGCCTGTGAGATTTACACGAACCATTTTCGGCATGGTTATGTAGTATGCGCCGCCGCCCATTGCAACAGCAACGTCAAGTCCGCCTGCACCCATCGCAAGCATACCTATTCCGCCGCCTGTCGGGGTGTGGCTGTCAGAGCCGATAAGAGTTTTTCCGGGGATACCGAAGCGCTCAAGATGAACCTGATGGCAGATACCGTTGCCGGGACGGGAGAAACGAAGTCCTCTTTTCTTTGCAACAGACTGAATAAAGCGGTGATCGTCAGCATTTTCAAAGCCTGTCTGCAAGGTGTTGTGATCTATATAAGCAACGGAAAGCTCCGTTCTGACACGGTCAATTCCCATTGCCTCAAACTCAAGGTACGCCATTGTACCGGTTGCGTCCTGTGTAAGCGTCTGATCAATCCTCAGACCGATTTCACTGCCCACCGTCATATCGCCGGAAAGCAGATGATTTTTAATGATTTTCTGAGCTATAGTGTATCCCATAGTTACAAAAACCTCCGACTTGTTTAATTTTTTAACAATCTTTATTTTATTATATAATAGCTTGTTTGTCAATGATTTGACGATTTTTTTCGATAAAAGATTCTGCGTTGTAAATAGATGTGACCCATTTCCGGTAAAAAATAAGGTCAAGATATAGTACAATGTTTTTGAACGCCTTTTGAGTGGAGCGTAGCGT
>JAXJRE010000241.1:0-2225 GCA_036310785.1 Acutalibacteraceae bacterium | reverse complement strand
TTGGTGTCGTTCCAGATACCCATTTTGTGAGTGACGAAGTATTCCATTCCTGCTTTTTTCATAATCTGCGGCATACAGTAGCTGTTGCCGAAAACATCGGGAAGCCAGCATGTCTTGGGCGTTACGCCGAACCACTTCTCGGCATAGCGGACGCCGTGAAGGAACTGACGGACAAAGGATTCGCCCGAAATGATATTACAGTCCGGCTCAACCCACATTCCGCCGATGTATTCCCATCTGCCTTCCTTGACTCTCTTCTGAACCTGCTCAAAGATGTTGGGATAATGAATTCTCATTTCCTCATACATTCCTGCCTGGCTCTGAGAGAAGATGAAGTCGGGATACTGCTCCATAAGACGGAGCATTGTTGCGTGAGTTCTGCCGACCTTGCGGACGAACTCCTTGTAAGCCCACATATAAACCATATCAAGGTGTGAATTGCCGATAAGGTCGAGCTTACCCATACATTTATAGTTGGGATTGTTATAAACTCTGTCATAGAGAACCTTTTTGCACATTCTCAGCTTTGCCTTGAATACGTCAAAAACAGGCTCGTCAAAGTCAACGTACTGAAAAGCCTCTTTAAGCGATTCTCTGATAAGGGTTGCATAGTCGTTGCCCATACCCGGCATAAAGAGGGCATTATATACGGCCTTGATATCCCAGTAAATCTCGTTTACCTCGTCGTCTGTCGTTGCGATGAAAGAACACTCAAGCTTTTTGAGAGTGCTTTCGTTTGAATGCCATACAAAGTAGGATTCAATGTCGATATCGTATGTATCTCCTGCCTTAGCGCAGTCGGTAAGTACAACTGCGTTACGGAAAGGATCAAGTCCCTGGAAGGGAACGCCGTTTACGGAAACGAGTGAGTCGCCGCCGAAGTAAACGTAAAGAGTAACCTTTTTGCCCTCAAATCTTTCGGGAATGGTGATCTTGTTCTTGAAGAATGCGCTGAGACCGTTGCCGCCCCAGTATCCGCCGACGTCGAGATCCTTCCAGCCGTCATAAAGATATTCGTAGTCCCCGATATCCTTGTAAATGCACTCACGCATCTTCCACGGAGCGGTGTTTTCAAAGTCGGTATATATTCTCTTTTTAAGTGCCTTGAGCTTGATTTCTACAAGCTCGTCAAAGGCAAAAATACCTCTCTGCTTGTTCTTGATAAGTCCACGCCATGTGTCAATATGAGCCTCCATACCCTCAACTGAGGGAACGGTTTTTTTCTCATTTTCTGCCATTTTTTCAGCTCCTTTTGATGAAATTGCCAGCCGAGTTGACTGAAACCGATTTATTATACCATTTATAAAAATTTATTTCAATAAAATGCGGTAAATTACTTCAAAATTTTATGATAACTCTTGTACCTAAGAAAAAAGCAAGACCTGCACAGGTCAGCCCGATGCAGGTCTTGCGGATTTATTATTGTTTTTGCTGAGTGTGACAGCCTGATGTACCGCTATGAAATATGAGATGAAATGAAGTCTATCAGAACCGCAACAAGTGCCTTGAATAATTTGATGCTGATGTCAACAAAATCCTTGAGCAATTTGATTAAGCTGTCGTCTTCATCCTCGGAGGGGTCTGTCGGATCGGTTGGATCGGGATCGTCAGGCTCGCCGAGAGGAGGAATAACAACGCTGTCTTTATCGGCGATTTCAGTTACGCCGTTTGCGTCCTCAAACAAGTGCTGACAGTCCGCGCAGACATAATATTCTGTGTTGCCCGGCTCCGTAGCGGTCGCATCCTTTGCGGAGATGAATTTCAAGCTGTGGTTACTGCTGTCAAGATCACCGTATTCCGCATTGCAAAATTCGCAGAAAGCCTTGCTTGTGCAGGTAGCCGTTCCGCCGGAGTGCTTGGCCTGATCCTGAATCTCGCTGCAGGTTTCATTCTTGCAATTATGCCAGTGGTAGGTACCGTCATAATCCCAGTCGCCTGTAAAGTCGTGGTCATGGGACTCAACGAGAGTCACAGTAAAGGTTGCGCCCTCCTTTGTTGCATAGTCAAAGGAGGAAAGGTCAAGCCTGATCTTCACATCAGTAAGCTCGTAGGGCGTGGTGAAGGACATAGTAGAGCCATTGTACACCGCGTTTGTTTCAACACCGGAAGCACTGAAGGTGCCGCCGAAGTTATCCGTCCAGGAGCTGTTTATAGCGAACTTAAATTGACAATATAAATCTTTTTTTAGGTTAGTATAAGTAATTTCATATACCTTAGGTTCAACC
>JAXJRE010000240.1:0-2399 GCA_036310785.1 Acutalibacteraceae bacterium | reverse complement strand
CATTCCCACAGCCTTATTAAAAAGCGCATTGGTCTCAACATATTTCATTCTGCCGGGGAGAAGCTTGGAGGTATAATAGTCCACGCTGTACTTTATCTTGTTTACAAAAGAAAGATAAACGGATTCGCCGTCCTCCGAAGTTTCCTGAGCTTCAGCCTCGGTTTCCGTCTGAGAGCTTTCAAGCTCAAAATTGTGTTCACCGTCAAAAGGATATTTTTCCGGCCATTTACAGTCAATCTTATCTTCCTCCGAGAAATTCAAGTCTATTTCCGCCTTGGGAGTCTCTCCGTAATCTCCGAAAAGTCCAACACGGCATACTCTGTAACACACGGAGCCGAAAAAGACGGCAATAATACAAATAAAAACAACGCCCACGAAATACGAAGCCTTGATTTTTTTCATATTATGCACCACCTTTTATCAGAAATTGAAGTAAATAAACGGGTTGTATGTTCCCTTGATTGTATAGGTAATCGAGATCAGGAACAATGCGATCAAAACAATACCTGCGGCAACCGTAAATACCGTTTTGCCCGACCTGAGCGTTTGTCTGATCGCACGCAAAATCGGGAAACAGCAAACAATACCCAAGATGAGGAAGAACTTATAGTTGGAAAGAAAGAAAATCGTGTCGCTGTCATAAAGCGGAAGTGAGCCGAATCCGAACATAGCCTTGAGGAACGTCCATGCGGAGGAAATATTCTCCGACCTGAACAGCACCCATCCGATTATAACGGCAAGCATCGTATATATGTGACCGACAAATCCGAGCTTTTTCGTAAAACCGGTGAGCTTCTCGACAGCAAGCAGAACAAAGTAGAACAAGCCCCAGAGCACAAACGTCCAGTTAGCTCCGTGCCAGATTCCCGTCAGCGTCCAGACAACGAAAAGATTGAAAACAAGGCGTGATTTTTTCACCCTGCTTCCGCCGAGCGGAAAATAGACATAATCCCTGAACCATGTTCCGAGCGAGATGTGCCATCTGCGCCAAAATTCGGAAACGGACTTTGATATATAGGGATAATCGAAGTTTTCGAGGAAGGTGAAGCCGAACATCTTGCCAAGACCGATAGACATTTCGCTGTAACCGGAGAAGTCAAAGAAAATCTGAAGTGTGTAGGCGATAGCACCGAGCCATGCGGAGGCAACGGAGCCGACCTCGCTGTCAAATATTCCGTCGGCAACCATAGCGACATTGTTTGCGATAAGCACTTTCTTTACGAAGCCTATCATAAAGCGGTATGCTCCGTTGGTAAAGTCGTCAAATTTCTCGTGTCTTTCCCTGATCTGATCCGCAATAGTCTGGTAACGCACGATAGGACCTGCAATAAGCTGAGGGAAGAAAGAAATATAGAGGGCGGTGTTGCAGGGATTTTTCTGCACCTCGCCGTCGCCTCGATAAACGTCGATAACGTAGGACATTGCCTGAAACGTACAGAAAGAAATACCGATCGGCAGGGTTATATTCAAGGTATCTATATCGGTATGTAAAAGAGCGTTGATGTTCTCAAGAGTAAATGTCAGGTACTTGAAAATAAAAAGTATTCCGAGATTTACCGCAACGGCGGCAACAAGGGCAAGCTTACTCTTTTTATTTCCCCTGTTCCTGTCAATGACAAGTCCGAGGATCCAGTTTATAATCACCGAGCCGAGCATCAGAAAGACATATACAGGCTCGCCCCACGCATAGAAAAATATACTTGAAAGTAAAAGTATTGCATTTTTTACAGTAACGGATTTAAAGAAAGGATTATAATATGCAATCAGAACAACGGGCAAAAACAGAAACATAAATGTTGTTGATGAGAAAACCACACTACTCCTCCTTTAAACACAATTTTTTTTATTATACTATACAAGCATAATTATTTCAACCGTTAATAAACGAATTTACTTCTTCAATCTCCGTTTATTGACAAATAAAAACGGGTATAGTATAATTTAGAAAACATTTTTTGAATAGAGGTAATCCTTATGAATATCGCAATCGTTCTTGCAGGAGGCTCCGGCAGCCGTATGGGTATGGTTGACCGACCGAAGCAATTTATTGATATCTATGGCAAGCCCGTAATCATTCACACTCTTGAGGCTTTTGAAATCAACGAGAAGATAGACGCAATCTGCGTTGTCTGCGTCAAGGCATGGCAGGACGATCTTTCCGTCTGGCTCAAGGAATACGACATCCGCAAGGTGCGCTGGATCGCCGACGCAGGTGCGTCACGTCAGGAATCCTCCCTCAACGCTCTCAATGCAATTCAGTCGGAGTGCAGCGGAGACGATTATGTAATCATCCATGACGCCGCAAGACCTCTCGTTTCTCAGAAAATCATCAATGAAAATATCGAAAAGGTCAAAGAGTTCGGTGCATGCGACACAGTTATTCCGGCTCACGACACTAT
>JAXJRE010000239.1:0-1027 GCA_036310785.1 Acutalibacteraceae bacterium | reverse complement strand
GTGGTGGATATCACTTCGCTTGAAGCTAATGTTAATTCATACAGCACTATTGACCTTTCACCGTACACAGCCGAGTCAGCAAACAATTTCACGGCCGCTCTGAATTATGCCAAGTCAATTCTTGAGGACTTTAAGGCTGACGGCGCCGCTTCCTATTCTCAGGATCAGATATTTGAAGTTCAAAACGAAATCTTTATGAAATATGATGCGCTGGAGATTGCTCATGTCCATTCTTTCGGCGATTGGACGGTTGTAATCAAGCCTACCACACAGGCCGAGGGCAAGGAGGAACGAACCTGTGCCTGCGGCGAAAAGGAATACCGCACGATAGAAAAGATTAAGGTTGAGGATCTGATTCCGACGGTGAACGATTCGGCTCTTACGGTCGATCATAGCAGGTCGCTGATTTATGGCTTCACTCTGTTTGAGGATATCCGACAGCCGATCAAGGATACCTTCACGCTCAAAGAGGGAACGCACTTCGTTTTCAGAAGCACTACACAGCCGAGGACGGGCGAAATTGTTGAGGTCAGAGCCGACACAACAGAGGATCTTGTCTGCAAATATACGGTTGTCGTATTCGGTGACGTCAACGGTGACGGAATTTATGACGGACGTGACGCAACGCTTGTTGCTATGATCGAGGGCGGTATGCTTGCTCCCGATGCGGCGGTGAGCCTTGCGGCAGACTGTAACCGTGACGGTGCTGTCGATTATGCCGACACGGCTCTGCTTGAACAGGCGGGAATAATGCTTGCCGAGATCGGTCAGCAGGATATCCGCACATCATCGGTCTATGACGAATATGTAAGTCTTATTTCTCAGGATGTCGAAGTTGAAGCTGAGCCTGAGCCTGAACAGGAACAGCCTCAGATGAGCCTGATTGAAAAAATCATTTCATTCCTTGTCAATGTGTTCAAGGAGCTTTTAGGCTTAGTAATTAAATAAAATTTGATAAAAAAATCTGCGCTTTTTAATTCAGCGCAGATTTTTTTATTTCAGTTTAACAACAATGTATTCATCGTTT
>JAXJRE010000238.1:0-8340 GCA_036310785.1 Acutalibacteraceae bacterium | reverse complement strand
TAGCGTTCTAACCAACTGAACTACCGGGCCGTGTGGTGGGAACAACAGGGCTCGAACCTTTGTCCCTCTGCGTGTAAGGCTGATGCTCTCCCAGCTGAGCTATGCTCCCATTCGCCATTTTTCTGATTGTCCGCAGCCGAGCTGTTGGCTGAGAACGTATGTTATTATACCATAGTTTTTTGAAAATGCAAGTGTTTTTTTTAAAATTTTTTATTATTTTATCATCTCAATAAATTCGTCCTCGCTGATGACTTTTATTCCGAGGTCAGCCGCCTTTTGGAGCTTGCTTCCTGCCTCCTCGCCTGCCAGTACAAAATCCGTTTTCTTCGATACCGACGACGAGGTTTTTCCGCCGAAGCTCTCAATTATCTGAGCCGCTTCACTGCGCTTGTAGGTAGGCAGAGTTCCCGTCAGGACAAACACCTTGCCTGCAAATCTCATATCCTTGACTTCCTTGAGCGACTTCATATTAAGTCCTGCCGCCATCAGCTTGTCTATAAGCTCAAGGCTTTCGGGCATATTGAAATAGTCGGCAACGCTCTGCGCCATAATCGCACCGAAGCCGTCAATCGTCATTATTTCGTCAAAGCCTGCGTTCATCAGAGCGGTCATTGTGCCGAAGCGTTCTGAAAGAAGCTTCGCCGCCTTTTGACCGACATGTCGTATTCCGAGGGCAAAAATCAACTTTGAGAGGTCATTTTTCTTGGACTCTTTTATTGCCGTGACGAGATTGTTTGCGGACTGCTCCGCCATTCTTTCAAGCGGAATTATCTGCTCCGCCGTGAGCGAATATATATCCGCAGGGGTTTTAATAAGTCCCGATTTCACAAAAAGCTCAATATTGCTCTCGCCGAGTCCCTCGATATCCATTGCGTCACGGGAACAGAAATGAATCAGGTTTCTGAGAAGCTGAGCCGGGCAATCCGTATTCAGACAGCGCACCGCCGCCTCGCCATCCTCACGGACGACCTTTGCGCCGCACGAGGGACAAAGCTCCGGCATATGGTAGGGCTGTGAATTTCCGCCGTGCTCAACAACATTCAGAACCTCGGGAATGATGTCGCCTGCCTTGCGTATCGTGACCGTGTCGCCTATTCTGATATCCTTTTCGGCAATAAAATCCTGATTGTGGAGTGTTGCACGGCTTATCATTGAGCCTGCGACCATAACAGGCTCAAATACCGCTGTCGGCGTCAAAACGCCCGTCCTGCCGACATTGATCTCTATGTCCACTATCTTTGTCTGCTTCTCCTCGGGAGGATATTTGAAAGCAATCGCCCACTTCGGGAACTTCGATGTGCTTCCGAGTGTCTCACGGTGGCTGAAATCATCAACCTTGATGACCGCACCGTCTATATCAAAGGGCAGAGTACCCCTGATCTCTCCGATACGCTCAACCTCTTGGATCGCCCCGTCAATACTTGTGCAGGGAGTGTAGAACGGAATCGTTTTAAATCCCAGCTCCTTAATATAGTCAAGTGACTGCTTGTGGCCTGTCAGCACCTTGCCGCTGATACGCTGAATATTAAAAACAAAAATGTCAAGTCTGCGCTTTGCCGTAACTTTCGGATCCTTTTGTCTGAGCGAGCCTGCCGCAGCATTTCTCGGATTTTTGAACGGCTTTTCCTCGTTATTCTCCTGCTGTTCAACGAGCTTCAGGAAAACCCCTCGGGGCATATAGACCTCTCCCCTGACCTCAATCTCGTCAAGCTCCCTTTTTAGGCGCAGAGGGATTGAGCCGACTGTGCAGAGATTTGCGCTGACGTCCTCACCGATATTGCCGTCGCCTCTCGTTGAGCCTCTTTTGAAGACTCCGTTCTCATATTCAAGGGAAACGGAAAGTCCGTCAATCTTAGGCTCAACAACATAGGTTGCGTTCGGCACGGCTTCCTTTACTCTTTTGTCAAAGGCTCTCAGCTCCTCAAGGCTGAAAGCGTCCTGCAGGCTCTCCATTCGGACGGTGTGCTCAACAGGCTCAAACTGTCCGTCTGCGCTTCCGCCGACACGTCTTGTCGGAGAATCAGGCGTGACAAGCTCAGGAAACTTATCCTCGATATCGGAAAGCTCCCTCATAAGCTTATCATATTCAAAATCTTCAATCTCAGGGTTATCCTCAACATAATACTTGTAGCTGTGGTAATTGAGCAAATCCCTCAATTCCTTTGCACGCTCGGCAGATCTTTCAAATTCACCCATAACGACACTTCCCTGCAAATTAGCACTCAACTAAAATAATCTTTTGTTATTATACCAAATTCAAACGGAATTTACAACTTCTCAGCGAATTATTTCGGCAAAAGTTTGCGGAGTTATTCCGACAACAATACTTTCGGCAATACACACATTGGTGCTGTACGGCACAACAATGACGTTACCCGAGTGAATAATATATGTATTCACCGTGATATCAAGCATTATCCTGTGGTGCGTCTGATTTACTCCTGCCGCAGTAAACTCGTTGGAAAAATTGGTTGTGGTGATTCCCGTCATAACGAAAACAAGCGGCATCTTAGGTCCTCTGCCGTTGATAAACTGTTCGCTAAAAAGCACTGTGACCGGAATTTTTATCACATAAGATTTCATTCCGTTAATAATACTGTCGATCTCCGTACCGATATTATTGCCGATTTTGTTCAGGGCATATGCGTCGGTTGTGACGGAAACTATATTGCCGTTTTCATCACGTCCGAAGCTGATAAGATCGCTGTATTTCACCCTGTCGGCGTCAAGCGACTTTTCTATGCCTGCCGTTGCCGCCGCCGAAGCCGCATCCCTTGCCGCAAAATTCAGCAGATCCTTGCGGACATTGGAAATTCTCACTTCCGCCAATATAATCAAAGCCCCGATTGCCACGGTCAGAAAAGCCACGGCAATCGGGGTAAATTTCCTTTTTCGTTTCAATTTTCTCACCGCCTATTTTATACTATGCGGCGGCAAGCAAAGGAGCAACACTTTCGGTTGTAAATATCAGTCAAGGAAATCCTTGAGCTTCTTGCTTCTGCTGGGATGACGAAGCTTTCTCAGAGCCTTGGCTTCGATCTGACGGATACGCTCACGGGTAACGTCAAATTCCTTGCCGACCTCCTCAAGGGTGTGAGGATGTCCGCCCTCAAGACCGAAACGCAGAGCAAGCACCTTTGCCTCACGGGGAGTAAGGGTTTCGAGCACATCGTCAAGCTGTTCCTTGAGAAGCAGGATTGAAGCCGCATCTGCCGGTGCCGGAGCGTCGTCGTCGGGAATGAAGTCGCCGAGATGGCTGTCCTCCTCCTCGCCGATGGGAGTTTCAAGCGAAACAGGCTCCTGAGCGACACGAAGTATTTCACGCACCTTGGAAACGGGCATAGAAAGCTCCTGAGCTATTTCCTCCGCGCTGGGATCTCTGCCGTTTTTATGAAGAAGCTGGCTGTTTGTTTTCTTGACCTTGTTGATCGTTTCAACCATATGCACAGGGATACGGATCGTCCTTGCCTGATCTGCAATCGCACGGGTGATAGCCTGTCTGATCCACCATGTTGCGTAGGTTGAGAACTTAAATCCCTTTGTATAATCGAACTTGTCAACCGCCTTGATAAGACCGAGGTTACCCTCCTGAATGAGATCAAGGAAGTGCATACCTCTGCCGACATATCTTTTTGCGATTGAAACCACAAGACGAAGGTTGGCCTCTGCAAGGCGTTTCTTTGCGGCGGCGTCATCATCGTTTATTCTCATAGCAAGGTCGATCTCCTCCTCGGCGGTAAGAAGCGGAATACGTCCGATCTCCTTGAGATAAACCTTGACCGGATCGTCTGCGCCCTGATTTTTGTCATCGACATCCTCGGTTGAAAGCTCCGCCGACTTCGGCATATCCATATCGAAGTCAACATTCTCAAGATCAACGTTTGAAAGATCGTCAACAAGCTCGATATTCTGATTTTCGATGGTTTCATAGAGCTTGTCGAGATCCTCAAGATCAAGATCAACATCAAGAATCGCCTGGTCGATATCCTGAGTTGTGAGCTTGCCGTTAGCCTTGCCTTTTTCGATAAGGCTCTTGAGAATACTCTTTTTGTCCATCGGTGTTGTCATTGCATTGTTTTCCATACCTTTACTCCTTGTTTAACTTCCGTTACGGTTTTTGAAAAGATTTCTGAATTCCTCGTCGCTGAGCTGTGACGCATCGGAAACATTCATCTTATTTTTTTCTTTTTCAAGAACTTTTATACAATCGTCACATTCCGTGACGGTATTGCTGAGTTTATCTCGCATTGAAACAAATTGTGCTATTCTGCCCATTTCTTCGGGGGTGAATTCCGAGGATAGCAAGGAAAGCTCAGTTCCCCTGCCGCTGTCGAGCCTGTCCGCAAGTGCCGTCCATACACGTCGGTTGAAGTCGGTCACGAAAAGCTCCGGGCTGATCTTATCCTTGATTTTGCTGTAAAAATCGGGATTTTGCATTATCGTGGCGATGAGAATTTCCTCAGCCCTCGCCGCCTTATAATGCTTGTCCCTTTCGGGATTTATGTTATCTCTCGGCATCACGGTTTCTCGGACAATTTCTTTAAACTGTTCCTTGCTCTGCGCCTTTGATCGTCGCTTGTACGCCCTCTTGATCTCCTGCATCACCGCATCCTTGCTGACGGACATCTCGGTCGAAAGCTTTGAGGCATACATATCCTGCTCAATCGGATTTCCTTTTGAAAGGATATCTGCCGCCGCAGTCAGGAACTTCGTCCTGCCATCGATCGTGTCGATATCGTACTTTTCACGCTCACGCAGAATACTGTATTCAATATCGTTTGCGGCTCCGTCAAGGAGCTTCTGAAACCGCTCTCTGCCGTAATTCTTGATGATCTCGTCGGGATCCTTGCCGCCTGCAAGCTTCAGCACTCTTATTTTAAGTCCCGTTTCTCCGAATATTCCGATTGCACGCTTCGTTGCTTTCTGACCTGCCTCATCGGAGTCGTAAGACAGTATAACCTCGTCGGTGTACCTGGCAATCAGCCTTGCCTGCTCCTGCGTCAGAGCCGTACCGAGACAGGCAATCGAATTTGTAAAGCCTGCCTGATGCAGGGCGATAACGTCCATATATCCCTCTGCAACGATTAGGTTGTCCGGGTTGCCGTTTTTGGCAAAATTGAGGGCAAAAACTCCGTTGCTTTTCTTGTAGACGAGGGTGTCCGAGGTGTTGATATACTTGGGCTTCGAGTCGTCCAGCACACGTCCGCCGAAAGCAATCACATTGCCCCTGAGGTCAATTATCGGCACCATTGCACGGTTTCTGAAATTATCGTAATAGCTGACTCTGCCGTCCTTTTCGCTTTTTTTAACAAGATTTGCGTCATAAAGCTCCTGATTGGTGAAGCCCTTTGAGTGCATATGCTTCGTCAGAGCGTCCCACGAATCGGGCGCATAGCCGAGTCCGAAATGCTTTATCGTCTGAATTGACAGGCGGCGTCGGTTTGCAAAATAGTCAAATCCGATTTTGCCCTGCTCGGACATCATCGTCTGATGAAAAAATCTTGCCGCCTCCCGGTTTGCCGCCAATATGCGCTGACGGTGCTTGACAAGAGTGTCGTCGTAACCGTCCTCAGGCATCTTCATTCCTGCCCTGTCGGCAAGCATTTTGACCGCCTCAACATAGTCGAGGTTTTCAATTCTGCGCATAAAGGTTATTGCGTCGCCGCCCGCTCCGCAGCCGAAGCAGTAAAACGACTGACTTTCGGGATATACGGTAAAGGACGGGGTTTTCTCGTTATGGAACGGGCAAAGTCCCTTTGGATTTCTGCCCCTTTTGGAGAGGTTGACATACTGAGAAATAAGGCTTTCTATATCCGTCCTTGAGCGCAGCTCGCTCAGAAATTCATCGCTTATCGCCATAATGTCAGCCTCCTTTCGGTTATATCGTCAGACCATCATCCACGAATTAGGCACAAAAAGCCTTTCAAACGTGCTGACGGCAAATCTGTCCGTCATTCCTGCAACATAATCGCAGACCGCACGTTCAACGCCCTCTCTTTCGCAGATCCTTATGTAAAGCTCGGGCATCTCGTCGGGGTGATTAAGATAGTATTCATAAAGCCATTTTATCATTTCAACCGCCTTGGTTTCCTCACTCTTGCAGGCAGGGTTTGTGTAAACCCTTTCAAACATAAATGAATGTAAGGCGGCAAAAGCGTCGGCGCAGTCCTCGCCGAGTATTATATCGTCCTTGCTGTTATTGACGACCGATTTTACCAGCTTGTCAATTCTCTGACTTTTGGAATATCCGAGAGCGTCACGGATATCTGAGGGAATGTCCTCCTCTTTCATCACGCCTGCGTGGACGGCATCGTCAATGTCGTGATTTATATATGCTATTCTGTCGGCAAGTCGGACTATTCTGCCCTCAAGTGTTGCCGCTTCCTCGCCGTTGGTGTGTCGGTCAATTCCGTTCCTGACCTCCCATGTGAGGTTCAGTCCCTTGCCCTCTTTTTCGATAACGTCCACCACTCTCACGCTCTGCTCATAGTGGCGGAAACCGCCGTAGCAAACGCTGTTGAGCGCACGCTCGCCGGCATGGCCGAACGGTGTGTGGCCGAGATCGTGTCCGAGTGCAATCGCCTCCGTCAAGGTTTCGTTGAGCCTTAAACATACGGCGATCGTCCTTGCAATCTGAGCAACCTCAAGAGTGTGGGTAAGACGTGTTCGGTAATAATCGCCCTGCGGCGAAAGGAAAACCTGAGTTTTGTGCTTCAGACGGCGGAAAGAATTGCTGTGTATCACTCGGTCACGGTCATGCTGAAAACAGGTTCTCAGCTCGGTTTCAGGCTCGTCAACAAGTCTGCCCCTGCTCTGATCCGAAAAGCAGGCGTTTCCGCTTAAAATGAGATGCTCATTTTCGCAGATCGTTTCCCTGACTGTTTTTTGCATACGTCTAACCTCCCGTCCGAAAATGGGAATGTCCCTAACTCATGACTACACTAATTATATACTCCGTTTTTCGCCTTTTTCCTTTAAAAAAATTAAAAATTTTTAAATTCTTCTCCGATTTCTTCACTGCGGAACTTTCCGAGGCTTAAATCAATCAGCTTTTTTTCAAAGTTATCAACATCGCCGACAGGCATTTTGAATGTGACCGTTACCGTGTCGGCAAAATCCGTATCGTCAATCACTCCGCCACATTCGGGGATCAAGGAATTGAGTCTGCCGTAGAAATTGTAATCACAGCAGACACGAAGCACCTTGCAAAGCTTCATCGTGATTATTCCGCCTGCGTCAACGGCGATCTTCGCCGTGTGGGAGTAAGCTCTGACAAGTCCGCCCGTGCCGAGGAGAGTGCCGCCGAAATACCGTGTGGCGACAACAACGCAGTCCGTCAGCTCCTCCTTGAGAAGAACATCAAGGACGGGTATGCCTGCCGTACCCTGCGGCTCTCCGTCATCGGAGTAGCGGCGGATCTGTCCGTCACGCAGAACATAAGCATAGACGTTGTGGGTTGCGTCCCAATGCTTTGATTTTATTTCATTGATAAAGGCGACCGCCTCGTCCTGAGTTGTGACGGGCTTGATATAACCGATAAATCTCGACTTTTTCTCGACAAATTCGTCATTTGCGGCTTTGCCGACGGTTCTGTATTCCATAGGCGGCTCCTTTCAGACAGGTTAAAAAAAGACGGTGTAAAACACCGCCTTTTCTTCATAATTATTTAGACAAATTGAAACGCTTATTGAAGCGGTCAACACGTCCGCCGGTGTCAACAAGCTTCTGCTTACCTGTAAAGAACGGGTGACATTTTGAGCAGATATCAACACGCAGATCTTTCTTTGTAGAACAAGTCTTTATTTCATTACCGCAAGCACAACGAACGACTGTCTCTTCGTACTTAGGATGAATTCCTTCCTTCATGTGTTTCACCTCTTTCGATATATTCACGCAAAAGCTATTTTAACACAGGTTTTCAGAAAATGCAATAGCTTTACAAAATATTTTTAAAAAAACAGATCCCGTCTTTTGACAGGATCCGTTAAAGTAAAACAGCCGTTATAAAAACGACTGTTTGATTATGTCGGCGTCGCCTTATCTTCCCAGGCGGCTGCCCGCCAAGTATTTTCAGCGCGGAAGAGCTTAACTACCGTGTTCGGGATGGGAACGGGTGGACCCTCTTCGCCATCAACACCGACTGTGTTGGGAACTGCTGTTCCCAAGCGACTTCATTATTATATATCGAGTTGCTCTTTTTGTCAATACTTTTTGCAAGTTTTTTTAATTTTTTTCGATAACTTTTTCAATCTCACCGACATAGATATAATGATAGTCGCCGTTCTTGTAGTTTTCCTCTATCGTTTCGTCAATGAAGCCCGAATTATCCATGCTCTGAAC
>JAXJRE010000237.1:0-5221 GCA_036310785.1 Acutalibacteraceae bacterium | reverse complement strand
GTCAAGGTCGGCGGAATATTTGCCCCGATGAAATCGGCAAAAACCGAGGAGGAGGTTTCCGCCGCAAAGGGAGCAATCAAAGTCCTCGGTGGTAAAATTGCAGAAATTAAACCGCTCAATATTGCAAATTGTGGTGAAAGATACGTTATTATCACAAAAAAAATATCGCAAACTCCGCCAAAATATCCACGTGCTTCGTCACAAATATCAAAAAAACCGCTCTCATAAATGAAAAACAGCGAGAATTTTCAAATTTTAAGTCAATGAAAAACATTGGACAACCTTCTTTTGTCGTGTTACAGTATTTTTGTGGTACGCATAAGGAGGTATTTTTATGCTTAAAAGCCAGACAAAATTTAAGAAAAGCAACGAAGTGATAATGCTGCCGGCAAGGCTTATTCAGCCGAATCCGCATCAGCCGAGGAAGAACTTTAACTGGGACGATCTGGAGGGGCTTGCGGAAAGCATACATTATAACGGTCTGTTGCAGCCAATCACCGTCCGAAAAAAGGAGAACGGAAAGTTCGAGCTGATTTCGGGTGAACGAAGGCTCAGAGCCTGCAAGATGGCAGGACTTTCTGCGATTCCGTCGATTGTCATTGATGCCGATGAGGAAAAATCAGCCATGCTTGCTGTCATTGAAAACCTGCAAAGGGAAAATCTCCACTTTTTTGAGGAGGCAATGGCGATAGAACGGCTTATCAAGGGTTTCGGCTTCAGTCAGGAGGAGATTGCACGAAAGCTCGGCAAATCGCAGTCCGCTTTATCCAATAAACTCAGAATACTACGTCTGCCCGATGAAATCAGATACAGCATAATGCTTTACGGACTTACCGAGCGTCACGCAAGGGCATTGCTCCGACTCCCGAGCGTTGCAATGATGGAACAGGCTCTCGACACGATAGTTGAACAGGGACTTACCGTCAATGCCGCCGAACAGCTTATAACGGATATGCTCGTCAAAGCTCCCGAAAAGGAGAAAAAGGGCAGGACAGTTATGGTATTTAAGGATGTGCGTATTTTTATCAACACCTTAAACCACGCTGTCAGCACAATGAGAAAAAGCGGAATTAACGCTTCCGCAACCAAGAACGAAACCGAAAATTACATAGAATATATTGTAAAGATAAATAAACCAAACGTTGAGGCTGAAAAATAAGGCGGGGAAACCCGTCTTGTTTTGTTTCACGTGAAACATATTTGTAAAACAACGGAAATTTTTGAATTTATCACTTTTCTTTTATATACAGTTGTGATATAATTTGATTTACGGAGAAAATGCAAGGAAGTGAATATATGGCAAAAATAATAGCGGTTGTAAACCAAAAGGGCGGAGTCGGAAAAACCACCTCGACGGTTAATCTTGCCGCATCCGTAGCATTGAAAGGGCAGAAAGTCCTTTTGATGGATATAGATCCTCAGGGAAACGCAACGAGCGGTCTCGGAGTGAACAAAAGAGAGCTTGAAACCTCATCATATGATGTGATCGTCAACGCTTTACCGATTGATAAGACGATACGCAAGACGGAGTTTGAAAACCTCTGGGTATTGCCCTCAAATATGAATCTTGCAGGCGCAGAGCTTGAGCTTGTGGATATGAAGCACCGTGAAAGCAAGATTAAAAATGCGGTTGCACCGATCAAAGCGGATTTTGATTTCATCTTTCTTGACTGTCCGCCGTCGCTGGGACTGATAACTCTCAACGCTTTGTGCGCCGCCGATACGGTTTTGGTTCCCATTCAGTGTGAATACTACGCTCTGGAGGGACTTTCACAGCTTATGTCAACGATTCGTCAGGTCAAACGGCTTTATAATCCTCACATTGAAATGGAGGGCGTTTTGCTGACGATGTACGACGGCAGACTGAACTTAACTCAGCAGGTGGTCGGCGAGCTGAAAAGATTTTTCCCGAAAAAGGTGTATGCCACGGCAATTCCGAGAAACGTCAAGCTCTCCGAAGCTCCGAGCTACGGACTGCCGATACATTATTACGACAAAAATTCAAAGGGTGCGGCGGCATATGACGCTCTTGCCGATGAATTTCTTAAACTTAACGGTAAGGGGGTAATCTGATATGGCGAAAAAATTAGGCGGCCTCGGCAGGGGACTTGACTCCCTCTTTGCTGACAATTCCGTTGACGAGCTTAATCCGTCCGTCAACAAGCTCAGAATTATGGAAATTGAGCCGAACCGTGACCAGCCGAGAAAGGATTTTGACGAAAAAGCACTTTCGGAGCTTGCGGAAAGCATTGAACAGCACGGAGTTCTTCAGCCTCTTGTCGTTCGTCCGCTGACAAACGGCGGATATCAGCTTGTTGCCGGCGAAAGACGTTGGAGAGCCGCAAGAATCGCAGGTCTGACCGAAGTTCCTGTCGTTATCAAAGAACTGACCGACGAGGAAGTTATTGAGATTGCAATGATCGAAAACCTCCAGCGTGAGGACCTCAATCCGCTTGAAGAAGCTCTCGGCTATCGCTATATGATGGACGAGCTTAACATAACGCAAGAACAGGCGGCTGAAAAGGTCGGAAAATCACGTCCTGCGGTTGCGAATGCAATCCGTCTGCTTCGTCTGCCCGACGAGGTACAGGAGATGGTTAAAAACAACCTTATTTCACCCGGTCACGCAAGAGCCCTGCTCGGTTTTGAAAATCAGGAGCTTATTATTCAGACGGCAAAAAGAATTGTGAAAGAGGATCTTTCCGTCCGTGAGGTTGAAACTCTCGTTAAAAACTCACAAAAAGCACCTAAGATTCCAAAACAGCAAAAAAGAGATAAATTTTTCAGCGAAGTGGAGCTTGCTCTTGTAGAAAACCTTGGCAGAAAGGTTAAAATAAAAGAGTCAAAAAAAGATTCGGGCGTGCTTGAAATTGAATTTTTTGACAAGGACGATCTTGAAAGTCTTGCAATGAAACTTGAAAACTACGGTAAATAATAATATTGGAGTGGTATAAATGTTAGATATCAAACTTATTCGTGAAAACCCCGAAATGGTTAAGGCGGCAATGAAAACCAGAAATAAGGATATGGACGCTGTCGTTGACGAGGTGCTTGAAATAGACGCACAGAGACGTGAGCTTATGAAAGCAACAGACGCTCTCAAGCAGGAGCAGAACGCCGCAAGCAAAAAAATCCCTCAGATCAAGAAAGAGGGCGGCGATATCTCCGAAATTATGGCGAGAATGAATGAGATCAAGGCTATAATCAAGGCTGACGACGCTAAAATCGCTGAGCTTGACGCAAAGCAGAAAACTCTCATCTACGAGTTTCCGAATGTTCCTCACAGCAGCGTTCCTCTCGGTAAAGACGACAGCGAAAACGTTGAGATCCGCAGATGGGGCGAACCGAGAAAATTCGACTTTGATTACAAGGCCCATTGGGACATCGGCGCAGACCTCGGTATTCTTGATCCCGAAACTGCCGCAAAGGTAACGGGTACACGTTTCCATTTCTATAAAGGTCTCGGCGCAAGACTTGAGAGAGCTATCGTCAGCTTCTTCCTCAACACCCACACCGAAAACGGCTACACGGAAATTCTGCCTCCGTTCCTTGTAAACAGAGCGTCTATGACAGGTACAGGTCAGCTCCCGAAGTTTGAGGAGGACGCTTTCAAAACAACCGACGATCTTTTCCTTATTCCGACGGCAGAGGTTCCTGTTACAAATATGCACAGAGATGAAATTCTCGACGGCTCACAGCTTCCGATCAAGTATTGCGCTTATTCGGCTTGTTTCCGTGCTGAGGCAGGCTCGGCAGGACGTGACACAAGGGGACTTATCCGTCAGCATCAGTTCAATAAGGTTGAGCTTGTAAAGTTTGTTGATCCTGAAACCTCTTATGATGAGCTTGAAAAGCTCACGAACGACGCCGAAAGAGTTCTTCAGCTTCTCGGTCTTCCTTACAGAGTTGTATGCCTTTCAACAGGCGACATCGGCTTCTCATCGGCAAAGACCTATGATATCGAAGTTTGGATGCCCTCCTACAACAGATATGTTGAGATTTCCTCCTGCTCCAATTTTGAGGATTTCCAGGCTCGCCGTGCCGCTATAAGATTTAAGAAGGATCCCAAGAGCAAGGCTCAGCTTGTCCACACGCTCAACGGCTCGGGTGTTGCTGTCGGCAGAACAACCGCCGCTATCCTTGAAAACTATCAGAACGAGGACGGCTCGGTCACAATTCCCGAAGCACTCGTTCCTTATATGGGTACGGATATCATCAAATAATTTTTGATATCCCCATATATTGCCCGTTAAAAAAATGTCAAATCAACATTGACAAAAAGCATAAAAATGATATAATATTTCTGATAAAAATAAAGGAGTGTTTTTTATGCCACTTGTAACAACAAAAAAGATGTTTGAAGACGCTTATAAGGGCGGTTACGCCGTAGGCGCTTTCAACGTAAACAACATGGAAATCATCCAGGGCATCGTTGAAGCCGGAAAGAAGCTCAACGCTCCCCTCATTCTTCAGGTTTCAAAGGGCGCAAGAGCCTATGCAAACCATCTCTATCTTGTAAAGCTTGTTGAGGCTGCTGTTGAGGAGTCCGGTCTTCCGATCGCTCTTCACCTTGACCACGGTCCGGATTTCGAGACCTGTAAGGCTTGCATCGACGGCGGATTTACCTCTGTTATGATCGACGGTTCTTCGCTTCCCTATGAGGAGAACGTTGCAATGACAAAGAAGGTTGTTGATTATGCACACGCTCACGGCGTTGTTGTTGAGGGTGAGCTTGGTCAGCTCGCAGGCGTTGAGGACGAAGTTAACGTCAGCGCAGAGGACGCATCATACACAAATCCCGATCAGGTTGAGGATTTCGTAAAGCGCACAGGCGTTGATTCACTTGCAATCGCTATCGGCACAAGCCACGGCGCATACAAGTTCAAGCCCGGTCAGAAGCCGCAGCTTCGTTTTGATATTCTTGAGGAAGTTTCAAAGAGACTTCCCGGTTTCCCGATCGTTCTTCACGGCGCTTCTTCGGTTGTTCCCGAGTTTGTTGAGGAGATCAACAAGTACGGCGGAAGCATGCCGGACGCTATCGGTGTTCCGGAAGATCAGCTTCGTGAAGCTGCCCGCAGCGCTGTCTGCAAGATCAACATCGACTCCGACCTTCGTCTTGGCATGACCGCCGGCATCCGCAAGACCTTCGTTGACGATCCGTCCATCTTCGATCCGCGTCAGTATCTGAAGATCGGCCGCAAGAACGTCTATGACATCGTTG
>JAXJRE010000236.1:0-1537 GCA_036310785.1 Acutalibacteraceae bacterium | reverse complement strand
TTGTTACCGTAGACGGCGAAAAGTTTAAGGGCGTTACGAATGTCGGAAGACGTCCGACCGTCGGCACGGAAAAAATTCTCAGCGAAACTCATATTCTTGACTTTGACAGAGATATTTACGGCGAAAACGTCGATGTCAGGCTGATAAAATTCATCAGACCGGAAAAGAAGTTTTCCTCCTTTGACGAGCTTGCCCGTCAGATAAAATCCGATGCGAAAGAGGTGCGGTGATGTATAACAACTGGGACGAGCTGAAACACGAGTGTATGGGATGCCAAAGGTGCGAGCTGGGCGCAACGAGAACTAATCTTGTTTTCGGCGTCGGAAATGAAAAAGCCGAGGTGCTTTTCATCGGCGAGGGACCGGGCGAACAGGAGGATCTCAAGGGCGAGCCTTTCGTCGGCAGAAGCGGACAGCTCCTTGACAAATACCTCGACGCAATCGGACTGGACAGAAAGAAGAATATTTACATAGCAAATATGGTCAAATGCAGACCGCCGCAAAACCGTGATCCCAAGCCCGAGGAGCAGGATGCCTGTATAACGTGGCTCAGGGCACAGGTGCGGCTGATGAGACCGAAGATCATTGTCTGTGTCGGAAGAATTTCTGCACAAAGGCTGATCGGTTCGGATTTCAAGGTTACGAAACAGCACGGAGAGTTTATTGAGAAAAACGGCGTGCTTATGATGGGCACATTCCACCCTGCCGCCCTGCTTCGCAACCCCAACAATAAGCCTCAGGCGCTCGAGGATTTCCTCAGGCTGAGAGATAAAATCAATGAAGTGTGTGAACACACATACTGAGAGGAGAACAACCATGAAAAAAGCACTGTCAATCATTGTGGCCGCCGTTATGCTTTTCTCGACCTTTGCAATCGGCATTTCGGCAAAAAAATCGGATCCGTCGCTTCGCTTTAACGATGACGGAAAGTTCAGAATTATGCAAATGGCAGACCTTCAGGACAACTTTGTACTCAATACCGTAGTCAAGGATTTCATCAAGGCGGCTATTGAAAAGGAACAGCCTGACCTTATCGTCCTTACGGGCGACAACTTCGCAGGCTATTCAACAGGCACAAACGTGCTCGGCTGTGTCGATAAGGCTCTTGCAAAGAAAGCGATCAGCGAGTATATGTCGATTTTCGAGCAGTACGGCATTCCTGTGACTATGACTTTCGGTAACCACGATAACGAGGGCATCAAGATCACCAAGGAAGAAATACTTGAACTGTATCAGGAATATGACTGCTTTGTAGGCTATGACGCAGAGCCTGAGCTTTACGGCTGCGGCACTCATAATCTCCCGATCTATTCTTCAACAAACGCTTATAAGGTAGCATACAACCTCTGGATGGTTGACTCCAACACCTATGACGAGGAGCTTGGCGGATACGACTATGTTCACGACGATCAGGTTGAGTGGTATGTCAACAAGTCAAACGAGCTTAAAGCGGCTAACGGCGGTCAGCCCGTTCCGTCAATGGCTTTCCAGCACATTATCGTAAGAGAAATTCTTGACGTTCTTGAGGAGTGCCCGGA
>JAXJRE010000235.1:0-4582 GCA_036310785.1 Acutalibacteraceae bacterium | reverse complement strand
GAACCATACAACTATTGTTGCAATAAGAATGACGGAAAAGGCTTTCTGTAAGAAGTCCTTTGCCTTTTCCCACAGAAGCTGAGCGACATTCTTTATTCCCGGCAAACGGTAGTTCGGCAGTTCCATAACAAACGGAACAGGCTCGCCCTTGAACAGCACCCCTTTATAAAGGAATGCGGCAAGAACTCCGAGCAGAATACCTAAAATATAAAGCCCTGCCATAACGAGCGCACCGTGCTTCGGGAAGAACACGCTGACGAAGAATGCGTAGATCGGGAGCTTTGCCGAACAACTCATAAACGGAGTGAGCAGAATGGTCATTTTTCTGTCTCGCTCACTGGTAAGTGTTCTCGTTGACATAACCGCAGGAACGGTACAGCCGAAGCCGATCAGCATCGGCACAATACTCTTGCCCGAAAGTCCGATTTTTCTGAGGAGCTTATCCATCACAAACGCAATTCTTGCAATATATCCGCTGTCCTCCATAAGCGACAGGAAAAAGAACAGAGTAACGATGATCGGCAGGAAGCTCAGAACGCTTCCCACGCCCGAAAAGATACCGTCAATGATAAGGCTGTGAAGCGCAGAATTGACATTCACCGCCGTAAGTGCGGCATCGGTGACCTCAGCCAGCTTGTCAATTCCAAGCTCCAAAAGACTTTGAAGCCATGCGCCGATAACGTTGAAGGTGAGGTAAAAAACCAAAAGCATAATACCGATAAAGCAAGGTATTGCCGTATATTTTCCCGTGAGAATCCTGTCGATCTTTTCGCTTCTCAATCTTTCCTTGCTCTCTTTCGGCTTCACGACCGTCTGTTCACAGAGGTTTTCGATGAAATTAAATCTCATATCTGCAATGGCGGCGCTTCGGTCGAGTCCTCTTTCGGCTTCCATCTGTTTAACAATGTGCTCCAAAAGCTCCAGCTCATTATCGTCAAGCTCAAGCTGTTCCAGAATCAGCGGATCGCCCTCGATCGCCTTTGTTGCGGCAAAGCGGACGGGTATTCCCGAACGAGCCGCATGATCCTCTATAAGATGCACAACTGCGTGTATGCACCTGTGAACCGCACCGTTGTGGTCATTCTTGTCACAGAAATCCTGCTTAGAGCAACATTCCTGATATTTTGCGATATGAATGGCATGACGTATCAGCTCGTCAACGCCCTCGTTTTTCGATGCGGAAATGGGGATTACAGGCACGCCGAGCATTGCCTCCATAGCATTCACGTCGATTGCGCCCTGATTTCCGATGACCTCGTCCATCATATTAAGCGCAACGACCATCGGCACATCCATTTCGAGAAGCTGCATTGTAAGATAGAGATTTCTTTCTATATTGGTGGCGTCAACTATATTTATGATAGCTTTCGGCTTTTCGTTGAGCACAAAATTTCTTGATACTATCTCCTCGTTGCTGAACGGAGACATTGAATATATTCCCGGCAGATCCGTCACCTTTGTGTTGGGATAGCCACGGATAACTCCGTCCTTTCTGTCAACGGTAACTCCGGGGAAATTGCCGACGTGCTGTTTAGAGCCTGTAAGCTGATTGAAAAGAGTCGTCTTTCCGCAGTTTTGGTTGCCGACGAGAGCATAGGTCAGCGTTGTACCCTCGGGCAAGGGCTTTTCCTCAACCTTTGAGTGATATTTTCCCTCTTCACCCAAACCGGGATGCGCTAAATTCTGAGTTCGGTTTATTCCCTCGTGGCTTCTGCTCTCTGACTGATCGGCTCGATCTCAATCTGCTGAGCCTCGGCAAGGCGCAGAGTAAGCTCATATCCGTGAATCTGCAATTCCAAAGGATCGCCCATCGGCGCAAGCTTCACGACCGTGACCTCCGCCCCGGGTATCATTCCCATATCCAAAAAATGCTGTCGAAGTGCGCCCTGTCCTCCTACCTTGAGGATCACCGCACTTTTTCCGACTTCCAAATCCCTGAGTGTCATAGCTATGCTTCCTTTTTCAGTAATTATCCTTAATAATCTTACTCCAAAATGACTGCCCTGTCAATCAAAAAACCTGCGGAAAACCGCAGGCTTTGAGCAAAATATTCTTATTGTTTTAATTTCTTTTTGCCGATTTCGGATTGCGATAAACCGCTCCGATAATCATAATCACAACAGCAACTATGATGAAGCCGACATTCTTTATTCCGTGCTTTGCAATAGCGGCATAGATGAACAGACAGGCTCCTGCCAGGGAAAGAATCGGCATAACAAAACGTCGGAACACGTTCAGCTCCTTACCCTTGGCCATAAGCATAACATAGACCGGAATATAGAAGGCATAAACGCAGATCAGCGGAAGCTCGGTCGAATCGAAAAGGAAGATCGAGCCTTTGCCCGTGTAGCCTGCAAACGGCGTGAGATTTGCCATATAGAAATAGAAAAGCCACAAAGCGTTGAAAATCAGCGCAACTATCGAAGCATTGGACGGCATCTCGGTAGCCTTATCAAGCTTGCCGAGGTAATCGGGTCTCGGTCCTCGATTTCTTGCGGCAAGAGAATAAAAGCCACGGTCGCTCGCAAGAGTGAGACCGTTCAATGTGCCGAGACAGGAAACAGCAATAAACACCGTCAGAATCGTTCCTGCGACCTTGCCGAAGATTGTCTTGAATGCAAGGCTTGCGCCGTTCGGAAGAAGCTCCGAAGTCTTGATGCTTCCCGAAATTCCGATATAATAGAGCATATAAACCACAACGACAACTATCGTTCCGAGCACAAGGGCACGGGGAAGATTTTTCTTTGCATCTTTAAGCTCTGCGTTAATAGCCGTTGCAATAACCCAACCCTCATATGCAAAAACCGAAGTGCATACGCCTGCAAGAATGAGGTTTGCGGAAATTCCGTTTCTCGGAACCTGAGTGCAGGAAACGAGGTTGCCCTCGGCGTCATAGATGAAATTTTCAACAACGGAGCCGAGATTGTCTGCAATAACGCCGTTTTTCAGTCCGAATATCGTTCCGACAATCGCCATAAGAACGAGCGGAATAAGCTTGATAACCGTTGTGGAAACCTGAAAATGACCTGCAATTTTCGGCGAAAGCGTGTTGAGAGCAAAGCTCAGTATCAGATACACGAACGCCAGCACCATCGTCTCGGCGTCTGCCGCACCGTAGCCGAACAGAGCCATCGTATATCTTGCGGAAAGCCACGCAAGAGCCGAGGTCATTGCCGGATAATAGATCGAGGCCATAAACCAGCCGACATAATAAGCGTACTTACTGCCGACAAGAGCCTCGGAATAGTCAACAACGCCGTTGATTTTTTCATACATCGTGCCCATAACGGCAAAGGTGTATGCGCTGATAACCATTACAATGCCGCCCAGTAGCCATGAGATCAGGGCAACGGGCAAATCGCCCTTAGTAATGTTCAGCATCGCTTCTGCTTTAAAGAAAACTCCAGATCCGACAACGATTCCGACAACCATACAGATCGCCGTCACCAGTCCGTATTTCTTTTTCAATTCTGCCATATGAATTATCCCCTCTTCTGATTTTTCCAAGAAGCTGTAAAACTTTAAAAAAATTATACAATGATTATTGAAAAAAGTAAATCAACATATTATAATATATACATTACATAAAGTAATTATAAAAAGGATGATAACTATATGGATTCAGAAAAATTCAACGCCTTGCTAAAGGCGCTCGAATGTGGAAGTCTCACGGGAGCCGCTGAGGAGCTTGGCTACACTCAGGCAGGACTTACTCATATGATGAATCGCCTTGAAAAGGAGATCGGTGTTTCTCTGCTCAGAAGGACAAAAACAGGCGTCAAGCTCTCCCCTGACGGCGAGAGACTTCTGCCCTATATCAAAAGCTTTACGGACGCCGCCCTTTCGCTCGACACGGCAATCAACAACATCAAGACCGATGAAAGCAAGGTTATCCGTATTGCCGCATATTCAAGCATAGCAAACCACTGGCTGCCTGCCGTCATCAGCGCATTCCGCAGTGAAAATCCGAACGCAAGGTTTGAGCTTCACGTCGGACTTCCGGAGGAAATTTCCCGTCTTGTTGCGAACGGGGAGGTTGACCTCGGATTTATGAGCAGGATCAAAAACAGCAAATTTGACTGGATTCATCTGCTTGACGATCCGATATTTGCCGTACTCCCTCCCAACGATGCAATCAACGACGAGTTTGTCACAATGGATTTCTTCCAGGACAAACCGTTCTTCATTCCCACCTACGGAGCTGACGGCGATATAATAAGAATAATCAGGGAAAGCGGAATTGCGCCAAACATCAATTCGACCACCGTTGACGACGCAACCGTTGTTTCCATCGTCAGCCACGGCCTCGGCTACAGTATTCTGCCCAAGCTGATCCTTGACGGAGTGAAAGGTAATGTAATCACCCGTCCTCTCTTCCCCGATGAGCACCGTGACCTCGGCATCATTGTCAAATCCAAAAATACCATGCCGATAATAGTTCAGAAATTCGTCGCCTGCAGTAAAAAAATCGTCAAGGAGCTTGAAGGCAATAACTGATATCACTTATTCAAAAATGCATCGTGTTACTCCTGCCGCCAAACCAAAGCGGCAGGAATTTTTTCGGGAAATCAGGCTATATATT
>JAXJRE010000234.1:0-2943 GCA_036310785.1 Acutalibacteraceae bacterium | reverse complement strand
GTGTGAACGTTCTGTAAAAATCTTTCGGAAAACTCATTTTCCGTTTCCGCCTTGAATCCGTTTTCCTCAAGGATACGGTGACAAATCGGAAAATCCGCCTGAGTGACATAGAAATCTTCGTCACCCGAAATACGGTGGTTTTCAAGCTTTCCGTAGGCCTTGCGGCAAATCAGTCCTTTCAAAACGATCGGTCTGAGTCCTGCCGAAATCAGCTTTGAATATATTGAACAAAATTCTGCGGTGTTCTGCGTCTGAGTGACGACAGCCTTTGTCGAGGTGTCAATCAGGCGAGCCTTAACGGAAAGGGGAGCGGCGGCAAATTCGGGATATTTAACTGCTCCCTCCAAAAAGACAGGGGCGATATCCTGCTGAAAAGCAAGCTCGGAAAGCTCTTTGAAATCGGCTTCTTCAAGCTCCGCAGTCTTTTCTGTCAGGGCGGTATTCAGAATTTTGATGAAATTTTCGTATTGATTATTCATTTGGCAAGTCTTTTTTGTCCAGCAGTTCAATTCCGTTTTCCGAGACTGAGTAGATCACGTCGGAAAGGTTGAAAACGCTGGGCTTGTGTGAGGTTAAAATAATCATTCTGTTCCGATTGTTTCGTAGAATATTTGAAAGAACTACTTTCTCGGTCGCAACGTCAAGTGCGCTTGTTGCCTCGTCCAGAAGAAGTATCGGTGTGTCCGCAAGTAATGCTCTTGCAATGGAAAGACGCTGATTCTGACCGTCGGAGAAGCATTGACCTCTCTCTGTAACGGTGGTATTTATCGCATCGGGAAGCTTGCTGACAAACTCCCAGGCGCAAGCGTCACGAAGCACCTTTTCAAGCTCCTCGTCGGTTGCGTCCTGCTTCACAAGACGGAGATTTTCAGCTATTGTGCCCGAGAAAATCGTGTGGTTCTGCGGAACATAGCTGAAAAGCTCTCTGGTTGAGGCGCTGAGAGTAATCTGATCTCCGCTTTCATTGCTGACGGTGATCCTTCCGTCTTTAGGTTTTATAAGTCCGAGCAGAAGACGCAGGGTAGAGGTCTTGCCTTTTCCCGAAGCGCCGATGAGCGCAGTTATCTTTCCGCTCTCAGCCTCCATAAAGGAGTTTTTATATACATAAGCCTCGTCGTTATAGGCGCAGGTGACATTGTCAAGTCTCAGAGTGAGCCTTTGATCCTTGCTGTTTGCGATAAATTCCTTTTCCTGAGGAGTAAGCTCGGTTTTTTCCTTGGGCAGTTCGAGAATGTCGAGTATCCTGCCTGCGCTTATTCCTGCGCGGATGAATGAGGGAACAAGCGAAACTACCGAGCTGAACGAGCCGGTGAGCGAGGTCGCCATTGACATAAACAGCGAGAGAGTGCCGAACGTAATACTGCCCGACCAAAGACGGTAGAGCGCAAAGCCGTAGCAGGAGTAGGTCACAAGCTGTCCCATAAGGCTCATCAGTATCATCATCTGATTCTGATAGCGGTTTTGCTCCATAGCCACGCTGTAACCCTTTTTCTGGAACTCCTTGAATCGCTGTGAAAAGACCTCGACAAGTCCGAACGACTTGATGGTCTGGAGATTCTGATAGCTTTCCTCCTCTATGGCAAGACGTTCGCTTGCAAGCTCACGGTTTTTTTTCTGAAATTCCGTTGCTTTGCCGAGGCGGAATTTAGCCGTCAGAACGGTTATAGGCGCACCGGCGAGGGCGATAAGAGCCATAATAGGATCGTAGTGAAGAATTATGAAAAACGCTCCGATGAAGTTTACAAGAGCGGTGACGGCGTTCGGGATATAGCTGAGTACCATATTGGAAACGATGCCGACGTCTGTACCTGTTCTTGTCATTATATCTGCGGAATGGAACGCCGAAATCGCAGTCCACTCCGTGCTCATAAGCTTGTCGTAAACATCATTTTTTATCCTGATACCGACGTTCAGCTTGATCTGAAGCGAAAGACGGTTTGTCAGTGCGGTTATGAAAATTTTCGCCACGGCAGTTCCGATATAGACCGCCGCCACGGGAGCTATTGCCATTGAGATCTGTCCTGTTACGGAGTCAATGAGGTCCTTCAATACCCATGAGGAGAAAAGCCCCATTGCGGTTGCAAGCAGTCCTATACAGGAGAAGGCTATTACCTGACCTTTGTATTTCAGAATATAGCCGAAGATCCAGCTCCAGGAATGGAGAATGTTCTTTATTTCGTTGTGATTGAGATATTTTTTGATCTTATCAATGGTTTTCAAAGCAATTTTCCTAACTCTTTTTCGGCGGTTTCAACCGCACGGATATCCTTTGTACATTCGAGCCGATAGACGGGAACGGTATTCAGCAGACTGTCAAGCGTGCCGATACCGAGGCATTTACAGCCGTCAAACCAATCGGGGAGCATAACCTCGGGAAGAATGTCCCTGAGCATTTCAAGCCCCGAATTTTTGCTTATTTTACATTCGTCGGACTGAGAAAGACTGATTATCGCCGCAAGCGGCAACTTCCTGTTGAGGCAGTATTCCGAGGAGCCGTGCCACGGGGAGCCGTAGGCATAGAAAACGCCGTCGCTGTCCTTATGTATAAAGGTCATATCGCCGTTGACGATATCTGCGCCTCGATGCTCCTCCCAGAGCTGTGCCTGAGTGGTTTTGCCGATTCCCGACGGGCCGGTGAAAACAACCGCTCTGCCGTTAGTTTCGATCAGACTGCCGTGCATAACAAGGGTGTCCCTGCGTATCAGATTGCCGTAAAGAGCTATCATGGCGCAGCCGTACACACCTGAACGGTCTGTCGGATCGCCGATTATTCTGCCCTCGGTGAAGTCACGGCTCATAAAGAGCAGGCTTTCGCTTGTGCGGAATACGCTTCCGCCCTTATAAACGGGAAGCTTTTCAACGGCATAGAGATCGGTTGACGGTGCTTCGCAGGTTACGCTTGCGACCGGTTGACCGTCAGATTCTTTTGCGGCAAATTTTTTC
>JAXJRE010000233.1:0-11862 GCA_036310785.1 Acutalibacteraceae bacterium | reverse complement strand
TGTTGACGGCTTTGCCGAAAATGCCGACCTGATTTCCGATTACCGTGAAAAATACCGCAGACTTTGCGAGATCCGACATAGCCTCAAAAAGCTCACTACGGACGAAAGCTCAAAGTCACAGAGAATAGATTTTCTGACCTATCAGATTGACGAGCTTGAAAAATCGGACATCACACCGGGCGAGCGTGACGAGCTGAAAGCGAGAAAAGCTCTTATTAACAACTCTCAGAAGGTTATGGAGAGCCTTAATACGGCATATATGTCGCTGAAAGCCGACGGCGCAGGCATAGATATGATAAGCAACGCCGAATCGGAGATATCGAACGCCTCGGAATATATGGAAAGCCTCGGCGAAGCGTCCGAGAAGATAACCGATATCAGATATGAGCTTGACGATATTGCCGAGCTTGTCCGTGACGCAATGTCGGAGATCGAATTTGATCCGTCGGAGCTTGACGATATTGAGGAAAGACTCGATCTTCTCTACCGTCTTTCGAAGAAATACGGCGAAACCGAGGAGGATATGCTCGAATATCTTGCCAAGGCGAGGGAGGAGCTTGACAGCATCGCTTTCTCCGAGGAAAAGGTCAGGGAACTTCAGAAACAGGAAAAAACAGCTCTTGCCGAAGCCGAAGCGGCGGCGGACAGGCTGACCGAATCAAGAAAGACCGCAGGAGAAAAGCTCAGCAAGGCGATCTGCTCCGAGCTGGAATTTCTTGATATGCCGAATGTGCGCTTTGTCGCAAATATCGAAGATATCGGACTGACGGAAAACGGCAGGGACAGCGTGGAATTTCTTATCTCCGCCAATGTCGGCGAGGAGCCGAAGCCCTTGGCGAAGATCGCTTCGGGCGGTGAGCTTTCAAGAATAATGCTTGCAATAAAGAACGTACTTGCCGAAACTGACGGTGTTGATACGATGATATTCGACGAGATCGACACGGGAGTCAGCGGTAGGGCGGCGCAGAAGATTGCAATGAAGCTCAGAAGTGCGTCAAAGGGCAGGCAGGTAATCTGCGTAACCCACCTTGCACAGATTGCGGCGCAGGGCGACGTTCACCTTTATATAAGCAAGTCCGTCTCGGACGGCAAAACCTACACGAACATCAAGTCGCTCATCGAGGAGGAGAGAGTCTCCGAAATCGCAAGGATAATGGGCGGAATGGAGATAACCCGGCTCCAGCTTGAAAGCGCAAGAGAGATGCTCGCAAATGCTGGCAATCTTTCTTGATTACAGAGGAAAAATAAGGAAATTTTTGGGTATTGTATTTTTTGATTGTTTATGATACAATGATTAAAAATATAATGGAGATTGTGTAAAATGAAAAAGAATTATTCAAAAACACGGTACATAGCTTTGCTTTGTTCATTTATATTTGTGTTCAGTCTTGTTATGACGGGCTGCGGCTCGGTCAAGAAGATCACAAAGAAAAACACCTCCGCCGGCGGAGATGAAATTCAGATCGGTCAGGGTGACGGAATACTTGAGGGTCCGACTCAGATCGTTGTCGGCGATGACGGACAGTCCTATATTGTCGATAACGAGGGACACTCGGTGATTTATAATTCCAACCAGTCGGGCGGATCTTATTCTGCAAGTCAGATAAATACTACCGCCAAACCCGGCACGAGCACTAATTCGGGAACAAGCCCGACAAAAAAGCCGACTACTACTAAAAAATCGACGACAAAACCGTCCACAACTCCGCCTACAACTCAGGCAACACCCAGCTCGGTTTACAATTCTCTTGCCTATCAGAGAAAATTCGGATTTAACAAGTATTACGACATGGGCGCAATGTTCGCAAACTTCTATCTCCAGACGATCAGAGCTTACTTTACATATGACAACAAGGATTGGCTCATCGAGCTGTGGAAGGGCGAGTATGCTATGGCAACCGTCGGCTGTGAGGTCGGCTTCTATTACAGGGAGCATAATCAGTCCTTGCTGGAGAATCCCGGCGCAGACTGGCTGCTTTACAAGAGCGTTGAGGACGAGGACGCAATGCCTGTTTCAATGAAGCTCTGGCAGTATGTAAAGGCAACCGATGAAACCCCTGTTATGAAGATTGATTACAGCAAGAGAAACTGCTGGTGGGCGGCGGACTTCGAGACAGGTGTGCTTGAGAAGCACCGTGACCAGACAACCCTCGTTATGGTTGCGACGATCGACTTCCCGACAACGAAGATGAGAGATCTTTTCACCGAGCAGCTTGACAATAAGGGCTTCAGAGAAGGCTCGATCAATGCTTACCACAACGTAGACCGCTATGATGTTGACGGCAGAACGGTAACAATCTGCTGGAAAAACTTCAACGAGGATTGATTTAGGATTTTTTTCCAAACTGCTTGACTTTTGTATTAATATGAGTTACAATACTCATGCTAATAAATATTATGAAAGGAAGAATAAGTATGAAAAAGTTCTTGGCAATTCTTATGGTAGCTGCTGTATGCGCAACCGTTGCTTTCTCCGTTCGTGCTGAAAATGCCGAGGAAGAAGTTCCCGAGACCACCACTTCTGCAATCGAAGGCGTAGTTTCCGAGCTTCAGAGTGACGAGAAGGCTGAAGAAATCGCTAACGACATTGTCGATGCAGTCAAGACCGGTGCTGCAAAGGAAGACATCGCTGACCTTATTTCTACTCTTGAGAGTTACATCAACAATAAGGGTATCGGCACTGATGAGCTTCAGGATCCCGGTGCTGTTCGCGATGTTGTTGACGCATTCCTTACGGATGCCGGCGTTGACACCGAGGCTCTCAATAATGCTATCTCTAACAGCATTATTGCAAATAAGGCACTTGAGCTTTATTATAAGCCTGAAGAGGAAGAGACCACAACAGAAGCTGAAGAAGAGACTGTACCGGAAGACGAACCGGAGATCCCGGCTTGCGGTTTTGTTGGTTAATTCTTTTTAGAATGCAGTTTAAAGGTGATGGGAATTTCCGTCACCTTTTTGCTTTATATTGCTTATTAACCGTTTTTTAACATTTATTTAATTTATACGCATTATTTTTATTGTTTAATTATAGATGTAGAATCAGGCGTATCGGACAGCGTCGGACGTGCTATGTCCTCGTCCTCCACCTCTCTTTTCAGAGTCGGCATACCGTTTGAGTTCAGCTCACTGCCGACTTTATTAAGAATCATCGTTTTCCCTGCGCCGGTGTTGTTTAAAACCAGATGAAATTCATCGTAATCTCCGCCGCTTTTTAAAAATTCGGCGCATCTTTCGGCGGAAAAGCCTGTAAACGCTTCCGCAATATTCAGGCAAACCGGCTCAAAATCCGCTTCGTTGGATCCGTCGGAGGTGACCGTACATTGGGTTATCACTCCGTCAGCTCCCGAAAATAAGCAAATCATAATGCCGTTATGCAAAAAGCTGTATTTATAGCCGTTTGCGGAGTCGGTGACGGTCATATTCCCGACGTCAAACGTCTGTCCCGAAATCAGGCTGTATTTTTTAATAAATTCGTCCGCGTTCAGTTGCTTTTGTCCCACGCAGGCGGTCAGAAAAATGATTATCAACAAGGGAATTATTATTTTTAAGGGTTTCATTTGTGTCTCCCGAAAAAGTATTTATATTACATAGATATATAGTTAAGGGGTGCGTTTATGCAAAAAAAGAAGAAAAACAAAAAAGTTATTGTTCTTTGCTCGGTGCTTGCCGTGGCGGTGCTCGCCGTTACAGCATATATGCTTTTCAAGCCCGAAGAAAAGCTTGCCGTCAGCACGGTTCAGGTCACCAAGCAGACGATTAACGAAACGCTTGACACGACCGGCACGGTTTCAACCGCTTCGGAAAAGTCATTCACGCTTATCGACAAGGTCAAGGTCAAGACCGTCAATGTCAAGGAGGGCGACACGGTCAAGGCGGGCGATGTGCTTGCAACCTTTGATGTTTCCTCTCTCGAAGCTGCTTTGACGGAGAAGGAAAACAACTATGAAAAGGCTCTTGCCGCATATAATAAGGCGAAGAACGCATCTTCTTCCGCAAGCAAAAAAATCACCTCGACCAAGAAAGAAATAGCCGAGCTTGAAGCTCAGATTGAGAAGCTTAAAGCCGAATCCGAGAAAACGACCGCAGCGGCCGCCTCTGCCGAGAAGACGGAGTCGGGAGTTAAGGTTTCCGACGATCTTGTAAAGAGATTTATTAAGGTTGCAAAGCTTTTCGGCGTTGAATATAACGAGGAAACCGCAAGAAAGGTGCTTTCATCTTTCCTTTCGGCAGGCTCGACAGGCTCGGATATCTCCGGACTGCTTGACAATCTCAGCACGATCGCAGACAGTAACGGCTCATTCGATATGGCGGCTCTCGCTCAGATGGGCGGAAGTTCGAGCGCACTGATAAATGCAGAGATGAGTCTCGTTCAGCTCAAGGCTCAGCTTGCAACACTTGAATTGCAGTCTGACGATAACTATATTTCGATTTACAAGACCGTTTACGAAAACGCACAGGAAGAATATCAGAAAGCCCTCACTCAGACCAATGAGATGAAAAAAGGCTGGGTTGCAGAGCAAAAAGGACTTGTAAGCGAGGTCAATATCAAGGTCGGAGAGACGGTCGAGACCAAGACTGTTGTTGACGGCAAGAATGTTGATATCAGCTCGATTATTTCCTCAATTTCTTCGGGACTTGATGTTTCAAATATGATCAGCTCGTTTTTCGGATCGGAAAAGGTGGGCATCAAGGTGCTGAACTATCCGCTTGTTGCCGATATTTCGCTGAGCAAATATGATGTTCTCGATGTCAGCGTAAACCAAGAGGTTACGGTCAAGTCGGCGGACAACACCGTCCACGAGGGCAAGGTTTCCTATGTCGGAGCGGTTGCAACCTCGTCGGGAAGCTCACTCGATATCAATTCGATTATGTCGGGCGGCGGAAACACGAACACTATCCCTGCACAGGTTACGATTGAGGACGGCGATAAATCCTTTATCGTCGGCACCGATGTCGATATTTCAATAATCACGGACACTCAGGAGAACGCCCTTGTTGTTCCCGTTGAGGCCATTGTAATTGACGGCTCTGAGGTTTATGTCTATGTCTATGACAACGAAAAATCACAGGCGGTCAGGAAAGAGGTAACCCTCGGAATTGCCAACGACACATATTATCAGGTGCTTTCAGGCGTTAATGAGGGCGATGTTCTGATTAAGAATACAAGCGGACTTGAAGACGGAGTAAAGGTTAAGCTGAAGTAACGGAGGACGGCTGTGGATATCAGAGAAAATATACGCATTGCGATTTTCAGCATAAAAACGAATATGATGCGTTCTCTTCTGACGATGCTCGGAATTATAATCGGCGTTGCTTCGGTCATTGCGATCGTCACGATAGGCAACGGTGGACGTGACTATATTGTCGGAATGATAGAGAATATGGGATCGAATGCGATTCAGATAGCCGTTAATGTGAACGTTGCAAATCAGTCTCAGTACATCACGGAGGAGGATATATCCTCGATCAAAAAGCTGAGCAATGTCACCTACTGCACCCCGTATGAGTTCACATTCGGTCAGGTTCAGGCGAATGATTACAGCGGATTTGTTATTACGATTGCAGGTAACGAGGATGTGCTGATCGTTAATAAGATGACTCCGAAATACGGCAGATCGTGGACAAAAGACGAGTATGATCAGAAACGCAATGTCTGCGTCATCAGCACTTTGATGGCAAAGGACGTTTTCGGCAAGGAGAACTGCGTCGGCGAGTCTCTGAATTACACGATAAACAACAAAACCGTTTCTTTGAAGATCATCGGAGTTGTCGATATGACGGACAATTCAATGATTTCACAGGATCAGATGGACAGTATGATGTCGATGTATTCATCATCAAGCCAAATGAGCATGGGAATGATCGGTATTCCGGCGTCGCTCAATGGAGAGCTTAACGACTCGGTAAATAAATTTACTCAGGTCTATTTTATGGCGACCGACGGGGCGGATCTTAACAATGTCGGCGAGTCTGCTCTCAACCTTATCAAGACAAGGCACGGCGATTTTGACGATTCGGTATATACTCTGAATATAATGGCAACGTATATTGACCTGCTTGATTCAGTTATAAATATCTTCACCACGTTTATTGCCGCTGTCAGCGCAATTTCCCTTATTGTCGGCGGAATAGGAGTAATGAACATTATGCTTGTTTCGGTTACTGAGCGAACGAGGGAGATCGGTATCAGGAAGGCGCTGGGAGCAAAGACCTCAACAATAATGCTCCAGTTCCTGACGGAATCGGTAATTTTGTGCCTGCTCGGCGGAGCGATCGGCTTTATCCTCGGTGTCGGCGGAGCGTTGTCGGTGGCGGCATATCTGAAAATACCGATAGCCGTCAAGTTCACAACGGTGCTTATCGCCGTAGGCTTCTCCAGCGCAATAGGAATTTTCTTCGGAATTTATCCTGCAAAGCGAGCCGCACAGATGACCCCGATAGAAGCCTTGAGAAGAGATTAAATATTATTACTGCCGTGTTCATTCAGGGAATACGGCAGTTGTTTTTATTGTTGAAAACCTGTTAAATCGGTGATATAATAGCGGTATAGTTTTTTTTAGGAGAGGGCAATATGAAGAAAACATTAGCAGTAATTCTAAGCATTATTATCGCATTAACGCTGAGCGTGCAAAGCTTTGCGGCTGTAATTGACCGTGAGGAGTTTTACCCGATAATTATTGTGCCGGGCTACTCGGCATCGGGACTTTATATGCAAAATGAGGACGGCACGAAAACTCATGTATGGGGAATTGACACCGAGCTTATTTTGAAAAGAGTGCTTGCACGTTCGATAGACCTTGCAAGAGGCGTAAAGGAGCTGACAAAGGGAAACGCTCAGCTTATCGCCGATACCGTAGGCCCTGAGTTTGCGCAGATGTTTGAACATATGAGATGCAATCCCGACGGAACAAGTGTTTATGATATCCATACATACACATCGACTGCGGCGGACTCAAACAACACCTATCTGCTCGAAAACGAGGACGGAAAATATATGTATGAGCAGGAGATCATGGCGATGTTCGGCAGTTATATCGGTGAGGACTGGAACGATTATATCTTCAATTTCAGCACCGATTTCAGAATGAATGTTGAAAAATGTGCCGCCAATCTTGACAGATATATTGACAGCGTGCTTGAATACACCGGAGCCGAAAAGGTAAATATTTACTGCGTAAGCCACGGCGGACAGGTCGGCGCAACCTTTCTCAATCTTTATGGCGAGCAAAAAGCCGATAAAATCAATAATGTTTTGCTGACTATCCCTGCAATCGGCGGCTCAACTATTGCATATGCCTTTTACACGGGCGACATAAAATTCGATGAGGAAAATCTTCTTTATTTCATCGAAAACGGTATGATGTTTGAAAATGACTATCATTGGCTTATGTCAAACGAAAACCTCAATTTCATTGACGAGGTTCTCGGCTGTCTGCTTCCGTATATCAAAAACGTAATGGGTTACTGGGGCAGTATGCTTGATTTTGTTCCTGCAAACGATTACGAAAGCATCAGAAGCACCTGCTTCAATTCAGAGGAGTCAGCTCCTTTGCTTGAGAAAAGCGACCGCTTCCACAGGGAGATTTATCCCTCTATGGCGCAAAGGCTTCAGGCTTGCGTTGACGCAGGAATAAACGTCTACATTATTGCAGGTACGGGAAACAAGGATATCGTGGGCAGAGGCGAAGCTGGAGATGCGATAATCTCAGCGTCCTCGTCAACGGGTGCGGCCTGCGCTCCTTACGGAAAGAGATTTGCAAACGGATATGAAACGCTCAAAACCGTTTGCGGCGACAGCACGCACAATCATCTTTCCCCGTCAATGGAGGTTGACGCTTCAACCTGCTACCTGCCCGAATACACTTGGTTTGTTGACGGCTTCTATCACGGAATGACGGTCAAGAGCGATTATAACACCGAGCTTATCACAAGACTGATGTTTACGGACGATCGAATTGATATATACACCTACGAGGAGTTTCCACAGTTTCACGCCGACACAAACAGGTGTCAGGCTGTGTTTGCACATTTCAACAACAGCGTTGAGGGTTATGTTTCTCAGACGGACAATACTCTTGTTGTTGAGAACTGCTCAAAGAAATATCCCTTGAGGCTCGTTTCCGTTTCGTGCGGAGGAATGGAGCTTGATTTTGACAATTCGTTCCTTAAAGAGATACCTGTCGGTGGAAAAATTGAAATTCCGTTCAAGGGTGAAATTCCGTGCGCTTCGGGAGTTAAGACTGAGGTGACTGTAAACTATGTTCAGGTCGGTGCAGTCACTCCGATAGGCTCAAGGACATTTGATTTCACGGTGATGAACGGCGAAAAGGTCAGCTTTGACAGCGAAAATCCGATAGTTTCAAGCAATTCTCCGCAGGACAGTTTGCTTGATTTTATACTGAAATTTATTTCTCAGCCCGGTATGCAAAAGCTGATAACAATGCTTTACAATACGTTAAAGGCTCTGATCTTGAACATTATATAAGAGGTGTTCTGAATGAAAAGCGATATCACAAGAGAGGAAGCCTTTGAGCTTCTGAAAAAGTACAACAGCGAAAGATTTCATATTCAGCACGGCTTGACCGTCGAGGGAGTTATGAAATGGTACGCAAACGACCTCGGCTACGGTGAGGATGCTGAGTTCTGGGGCATAGTCGGATTGCTTCACGATATAGATTTTGAACAGTATCCGGATCAGCATTGCATAAAGGCTCCCGAGCTTCTGCGTGAGGCAGGAGCCGGGGAGGATATGATCTATGCGATCTGTTCTCACGGCTATAACCTGACGGTTGACGTAAAGCCTGAGCATGAAATGGAAAAGGTTCTCTATGCGGCGGACGAGCTTACGGGACTTATCGGAGCGGCGGCTTTGATGAGACCGTCAAAGAGCGTTATGGATATGGAGGTCAAGAGTCTTAAAAAGAAGTATAAGGACAAAAAGTTTGCCGCAGGCTGTTCCCGTGAGGTCATTGAAAAGGGAGCGGAAATGCTCGGCTGGGAGCTGACGGTGCTTTGGGAGAAAACGATTGAAGCAATGCGCTCCTGCGAAGCGGATATAGCCGCTGAAATGGAGAAAATTTCGTAAAAGAATATTGTTGTGAGCTGTCGCTTATTGCGGCGGCTCTTTTTTTGCTGAAATATGCCGACAATCATCGAAAAAGCTCCTTATTCGTGTGAAAGACCGTTTTGGCATTATTATAAGTCCGTCGGACGAACGACCGATAATAATGTTGTCGGAGGTTAAAATGAATAACATTTCTGAAAAAATTATTTCTGTGGAGGAGGCGAAAACCGCATTGCGGTGTATGCGGCTCGGAGGACTTTCCGAGGAGGAGGCTCTTGAAACTCTGGACGAATTCGTGTTCAGGCTCCGTGAGCTGACAACAGCAAAGATCGTTGAAGAAATCATTGAAAACGAGCTGACGCCGATACAGAAAAGGGTGATGAAGCTTTATCTTTATGACGGAATGAACACCTCGCAGATCGGCAAAGCCCTCGGAGTAAGTCAGCCGAACGCTTATCAAACTCTGATGAGAGCAAACGAAGGCATAGTACGGCTGATGACGCCGCTGATCGAGTATCAGAACGATATTGTGAAAGCGGAGCTTGTTCCTTTGCAGGTGAACAGAGCTTTGGAGATCTGCGCCGCAAAAAACGGGAACACAACTTCTTTCTGTGCCGAGCTCAGAAACCTGAGAGTTTCTTATGCAATCAGCGAGCAACGGCTCTCTGCAAATCTGAAAATAAGTGTTCGTGAGCTTTCCGAAATCGAATCGGGAAAAAAGCTTCCGTCGCTGACAACGGCGATCAGGTATTCCGCTCTTTTCAACGCTGAGATTGAAATGCGTTTTAAAAACGGGAAAGGGGACTATTCGTGCAAAAGACCTTAGAGGAGCTGGGCAAAGAATACCTTGACTCTGCAAAGCTGATAGACGAGCTGATAAAAAAATACAGGAAGGTCTTGAAGGAGTGCTATGCCTCGGGGAACTACCTGAAAACCTATGAAACAAAGCGCAGGCTGACGATTTTCTATGACCAGAAGCGTGAGCTTGCCGCAATAGGAAAAAAACTGATAAATTATTATAACAAGGAGGATGTTTGATATGAACATTATTAAATTGTCGGCCGAGGGAAACCGACTGAAAATAACAGAGGACTGCATCACAACGGGCGGAAGCGTAAATTACGATATCTGCCGGTTCACCTTTGATGAAGCATGGAACGGCTTCACGAAAACTGCCGTGTTCTCAGTGGGCGGTGCGGATAACTACCGTGTCACTCTTGAGGACGACGCCTGCACAATTCCGTCACCATGTATCGAGAAAGAGGGCATGCTGCAAATCGGAGTTTTCGGTATCAGCGACGAAGATGTTATTATCACGACCAATTCCGTGGCTCATCACGTTGAGGAGGGCGTTGAGGCGATGGGCGAGTGGATAGAGGAGGACAGCAACCTCGTTATCAATGCCGTTAAGGAGCTGGAGAGGTCTGCCGAGGAATATAAAAATCGCCTGTCACAGAGGGTTTCCGAAGAGATAGAAAGAATCAAAAATGCAGGCGGTGTTAAAGCGGCAGGTCTTGCACCCGATTGGTATTTGCCGTCAGAGTTTACCGACTCCGAGGGTGTTGCGCCGCTTTCAAAATACAAGGTGCCGTATGAGGATTACCTCAATTTCAGGCTCAATCCGCTTCTTGCCGATTTTCCCGATTATGTGACAAGGGAAGCGATCGGCACGGACACCGACGATGAAAATATTATTTATGCCTATTCCTTTTCGCCTGCCGTGTACGAAAAGTCGATTTTGATCGCAACCTGTTTTCACGGTACGGATAAATGCGCTCTGCTTGCTCTTTCACATTTTCTTGACTGCCTCTGCCGTGACTATGAAAGCGACGATACGCTTCGTATGCTTCACGAAAAGGTGAAGATCACCGTAATTCCTGCCGTCAATCCTTACGGACTGTCACAGGGACTTGCCTACAACAAAAACGGAATGAATGTCGAGTACAATTTTCCGTATAAATGGGACGAGTGCGTGAGAATAAAAAAAGGCGATTCCGCCGCCGATCAGAAAGAAACTCAGGTTGTTATGGCATATCTTGAAAGCATAAAGAACGATAAGCTCTGCGCCGTTATGGAGCTTCACACAAGCAACGCTACATATGCCGGACGAACGATCTTTTATCCCCGTCAGCACGCAAACTGTGTGACGGCACTTGCGGATCTTGTCAATAATTTCAATTATGAATATGACTATTCCGACTACACCGACGAAGCGGTGCTTGCCGCCTCGGTCAATCCGTATATGTCGGACTATGCGGCTGACACCTACGGGATAAATGCCTGTCAGCTTGTGTGGACGACCAACCTTTACGGCGGCGCAATGACAAATTACTGCATAACAAAATACACCGAATTTATCGGAAATGCGATTGCTGTTATGGCTCGGAACAGCCGATTCCTTCCCAAAAGGAAACCTCAGCCGTTCATCAGGCATATCTCGTGGAAAAAGAGCGGAGCGGACGATGTTTTCACCGTGAACGAAACCTCCGAGCTTGAAAAAATGCCGATTTCATCGTACAAGCTCAGCCTTGATTTTCCGTGCAATATTTTTCTCAGCGGTTATGTAACGGTCGAAGCCGAGGAAGCGTGTACGGTGAAAATAAATCCTGTGCTTTATCAGAAATTTTCCTCCGAGCTTGAGTTTGACGACAGGAGAACTGCGCCGCAGTTTGTTCAGGAAATTGAACTGACGGCAGGCACGCACATCATTCCCGTGACGAGCGTGCTTCAGGCATATTTCACCAGCTACAATTTTTCCGAGGACAACACCTTCTGCGAGGAAGTGTACTTCACGC
>JAXJRE010000232.1:0-3292 GCA_036310785.1 Acutalibacteraceae bacterium | reverse complement strand
GTCGGTGTAAGCCTGATAAAGCTCCATGAGAGTGAATTCGGGATTATGTCTTGTGTCCATACCCTCGTTACGGAATACTCTGCCGATCTCGTAAACACGCTCCATACCGCCGATAATAAGACGCTTGAGGTAAAGCTCAAGAGAAATACGGAGCTTGAAATCCTCATTGAGAGAATTGTGGTGAGTGACAAACGGTCTTGCCGCCGCACCGCCCGCATTTGAAACAAGCATCGGGGTTTCAACCTCGATGAAATTCTGAGCGTCGAGGAAGTTTCTGATCTTTTTCAAAATGAGCGAACGCTTGTAGAAGGTCGTTTTAACGTCAGGATTGACGATAAGGTCAAGATAACGCTGACGGTATCTTGTGTCGGTGTCCTTGAGACCGTGGAACTTTTCGGGAAGCGGAAGAAGCGACTTTGAGAGAAGTCTGACGGACTGAGCATGGACGGAAATTTGTCCCCTGCGTGTTCTGAAAACATAACCCTTTACCTCGATGATATCGCCGATATCCCATTTCTTGAACTCGGCAAACTCCTCCTCACCGATATCGTTCATTCTTACATAGACCTGCATACGGCCTGCACGGTCGGTAATGTCAACGAAATTTGCCTTACCCATATCTCTCCAGGTCATAATTCTGCCGCAGAGAGATACATTCTCAATCTTGACCTGTTCAGGTCTCTGATCCTCCGGAAGCTCGGCTGTTTCAGCCTCAAGCTTTTCAAAAGCCTCCGTAACCTCAACGCTGGTTGCCGACTGATCGGCTGTTGTTATCTGAAAAGGGTCTTTGCCTGCCGCCTGAAGCGATTCAAGCTTATCGACTCTGATCTTTCTGAGTTCGTTAGCGTCCTTTTCCGTTTCAACAACGGGGACATTTTTTTCTTCTGCCATATTCAACACTCCATTCACAGAAAAATGTATTAACAGTCAAAGCGGGCGTAAGGCAAAGCCTGCGCCCGATATGTTTATATGGAAATTTCAAGAACCTCAAAGGAGATGGTGTTTCCGTTGGGAAGCTGTACCTTTACAACGTCGCCGACCTTGTTGCCGATAAGTGCCTTACCGACGGCAGACTGGTCGGAAATAATACCCTCGTCGGGGTTAGCTTGACTCTCGCCGAGGATCTTGTATTCCTCGATATCGCCGTATTCAACGTCACGGATTTTTACCTTTGAGCCAACATGAATAGCTTCGGTTGAAATCGTACTCTCATCGAGGATCCTTGCGTTCTTCATTTCATTTTCAAGCTGAGCGATCTTAGCTTCCATCTTAGCCTGGTCGTTCAATGCCTCGTCGTATTCGCTGTTTTCTGAAAGATCTCCGAATGATCTGGCCTCTTTAATTCTTTCGGCTATCTCGTCTCTTCCGGCTGTTTTAAGATATTCCAGCTCATCATTTTTCTTTTTGTAAGCTTCAGCAGTAAGCAAGATTTCCTGTGCCATAAATTTCATCCTTTCAAATGTATGCAATAATTCGGTATTTTGGTTCTGTTACAGACAAAAGCCTGTACTTTAAACACCAAAGTACAGCAATATGCCTATTATAGTGGATTGATTGCAAAAAGTCAAGTTTTTTGTTTTTTCGGACTTTTACAATGCTTGTTCAAGTCTAAAGACATAAATATAATATGCTCAAAAAAATCAAACATTCCGAAAATTATCCGTTTTCCACAAGTTTTACCTCGTCAGGAGTCAGAGGACGAAATTCGCCCTCCGAAAGATTTTTATCAAGCTCAACTCCGCCCATCTTCGTGCGTTTAAGCTCGATAACTCCGTTGCCTGCGGCGGCAAACATTCTCTTGATCTGATGATATTTACCCTCGCAGATTTTAATTTCAACAAGCGGATTTTCGCCGCCCTCAAGCACTCTCAGCTTGGCAGGCAGGCACTCTGTACCGTCCTTTAACACTATGCCCTCGGCAACCGCTCCGAGCTGTTCCTCGGTTACGGCTTCGGCAAGACGTGCTTCATAAGTCTTTTCAATATGGTTTTTCGGGGAAAGAATACGGTGGGCAAAATCACCGTCGTCGGTGATAAGCACAAAACCCGTTGTGGTGATATCAAGCCGTCCGGCAGGAAAAAGATTCCGTCCCTTGTATTCTTCGGGAATAAGGTCGATAACGGTTTTATCCCTGCTGTCGTTCGTTGCGCTGACAACGCCTTTCGGCTTGTTCAGCATAAGATATACAAATTTTTCAAGTCTGATCTCTTCTCCGTTGATGCTGACCGAGCAGGTTGAATCGTCAACCTTTGCTCCCCTGTCACGGACGATAATTCCGTCAACCTTAACACAGCCGCTTTTTATAAGCTCCTGAGCCTCTCTGCGGCTGTATCTGCCCTGAGAAGAAATCAGCTTGTCCAATCGCTGGAGCATGGCTTATTCCTCGTCGAGGTAATCAAGGCTTACCCAGCCCTCGTTACCGTCATAGTAGGTGTGTCCCCAGCCGTCAACAACACGGTCAATCTCAAGCTCGGTACCGTAGCTCAGCTCGGCAAGAATATCGCTGTCTGTTCCGATATCCGCCCTGAATCTCAGACCTTCTGTATTGACAATATAGTTTCCGGCTCCGCCGTTTTCATTCTCGGTGGTTGTTTCGGATTCTGTTGTTTCTTCAGTAGTTTTTTCGGTCGTTTTCTCGGTCGGTTTAACGGTTGTCGCCGCCTCAGTTCTCGATGTGGCGTAGGAGGAATCGCCGAATGAAACGAGTCCCCACTTACCGCCCTTGAGAACGTAGGCTCTGCCGCCGACAACGGGTGTTGCACTGTCGAAAACAAGCTCGGTCACGGGCTTGCCCTCGTTTGTCATAATGCCGAACTTGCCGCCCTTTGTAACCGTAACGTAACCGTCATAGCTCTCGTACGGAGTATCGTCGCCGCCGAATGCGCTGTATCCCTTGACTGCGTCATAGCCGAACGGAACTACCGTCTTTCCGTTGGAATCAATATATCCCCAAACTCCGTTTGACTTGAAAGCCGCCATTCCGTTAGAGAATGAGCCTGCGCCCGAATATATCATTCCCATTACATTTTTGCCGTTGATATAAAGTCCGTAGGTGCCGTCGCTGACAAATTTACCGTCAACGTCCTTAACACCTCTGACCGATTCGGGGAGAGCGGCTTTCAGCTCCCCCTCATATATATCTCCGCCGTCATTCTGAATGAATACGGCGCTGTTCTCTGCGGTTATCCAAAGGTATTCATATCTCAGAGAGTTGTAGGTCTTATATGCAGGCTCGGTGGAAAAATCGTTGTAGTTGATATAGGTCTGCACCTTTTCGCCGTCACCGTCAACC
>JAXJRE010000231.1:0-4264 GCA_036310785.1 Acutalibacteraceae bacterium | reverse complement strand
GTGAATGCGCCGAAGCCTGCGTCTGCGCCCCAGATAACGTGAAAGAGGAATGTGCCGAAGCCTGCCGCCGCATAGCCGAGTATCATCGGGAGATAAACTTTCTTTTTGATAATGAGCGAAAGGACGATGATAGCCGACATAACAATGCAGTAGCCGGCGGAAACTATCGCAATAAGATTTTGGCGTGTGATAAGCTGGACAAGCATTATCGCAATGCCGATAACAAGAGTTATTATCGGAAATACCTTTTTACTTTTGTCAAGTTCAATAGTTTTTTTCATTTCTGAATGTATAATTAAAGCCGTTTAATGAAAAGTCTTTAACTATATCTCCTTTCTCGATTATTCTATTTACATAATCCGATGACTGCGATATAATAAAGCAGTTTTATTTATACAATTATAACCTATTTTGCGCTGTGTAGTCAATAGATTATGACGGATCGGAAGCATTATTTATTCCGATATTTCTTATATTTTTCTTGACTTTCACATTTTACCGTGCTATTATGTTAGCATAGTAACACGCTAAAGCGAGGGAGACAAATGTGTAATTGGCACAGTAACGCAACAGATGAATTGTGCGAAGCGCTTCTTTCTTTGAAAAACAGGGAGGAGTGCTACGCTTTCCTTGAGGATATATGCACGATCAAGGAAGTGCTTGAAATGTCGCAGAGACTTTCGGTTGCAAAGCTTCTTGACAAGGGTATGAGCTACGCTCAGATATCGCAGAAAACGGGAGTCAGCACAGCGACGATAAGCCGCATAAGCCGCTGTATGGGATACGGCAACGGCGGCTATAAGATGATAATTGAAAGACTGCAAGAGGACGAAAAAAATGATTGATGAAAAACTTCTGAAAAACGAGGAAAAGGCGATTTTCAATCTCAGGTCGCTTTACCGCCGCTACGGCTATTCCCCGTTCAAGATGAGCAAGTTTGAGGAATACGACCTCTATGTCCGCAACAAGGATTTCCTTGTCAGCGACAGGGTAATTACCTTCAACGATACAAACGGAAAGCTCATGGCTCTCAAGCCCGACGTTACCCTTTCCATTATAAAAAACAGCGAGGACATTCCCAACGGCAAGAAAAAGGTATTTTACAACGAGAATGTTTACAGAATTTCAAAAAGCACCCACCGCTACAAGGAGATAATGCAGGCAGGCTTGGAGTGCATAGGCGATCTTGACCTCTATGATATTTTTGAGGTTGTCAGCCTTGCGGCTCAGACCTTGGCTCAGATTTCCGACTCCTTTGTGCTGAATGTTTCACATCTCGGAGTTTTGCAGAAGATTTTGGGCGATATCTGTCCCGATGCCGCCTTTGCGGAAAAGGCGATCCGACTGATCGAGGAGAAGAACGGACACGACCTCGTTAAGCTCTGCGGTGAATACGGAGTGGGCGAGGAAAAAGCAGGAACGTTGACTCTGCTTGTCGGTGCGAGCGGAGAACGCAAAAAGGTGCTTGAAGCTCTTGCCGCCGTCTGCTCTGAGGACGAGCTGAGCGAGCTGAAAGCGCTTTCCGAGATGCTTGACGCTTCGCCTCTTTCGGACAGAATACTCTTTGACTTTTCTGTCGTAAACAATATGAACTATTACAGCGGCATTGTTTTCCGAGGCTTTGTGGACGGAATTTGCGACGGCGTTCTTGCAGGCGGTCAGTATGACAAGATGATGCAGAAAATGGGCAGAAGCTCAGGCGCTATCGGTTTTGCACTTTACCTTGATCTGCTCGAACAGCTCAGACAGGAAAGCTCGGGCTATGACGTTGACGTTCTTCTGCTTTATTCGGCGGACACGGACAGTAAGACGGTTGCCGCCGAGGTGAACTCGATAGTTGCTTCGGGCAGGACGGTCAGCGCACAAAGAGAAATTCCCGAAAAGCTGAAATACAGAGAAACGGTTGATTTAAGGAGGGATTGCGATGCTTAACGTTGCGCTGCCGAAAGGACGTCTCGGCGAAAAGGTCTATGCGATGTTTGAAGCCGCAGGCTATGAATGTCCCTCTATTAAGGAAAATAACAGAAAGCTCATTTTTGAAAATGAGGAAAAGCAGGTGCGCTATTTCTGGGTGAAGCCCTCCGACGTTTCGATCTACGTTGAGAGAGGAGCCGCCGACATCGGCGTTGCGGGCAAGGATATCCTGCTCGAATATGAGCCGAATGTTTACGAGCTGATCGACCTCGACATCGGCAAATGCCATATGGCGGTCGCAGGCCCCAAGGATTTCACGGACGACGGCACACGCACCCTGCGCGTTGCGACGAAGTTCACTAACATTGCCGCAAATTATTACGACAGCATCGGCAGGGATATTGACATCATCAAGCTTAACGGTTCAATCGAGATCGCTCCGATCCTCGGACTTTCCGATGTGATAGTCGATATCGTTGAAACGGGTACAACACTCAGGGAAAACAACCTTGAGGTCAAGACGAAAATTCTGCCGATCAGCGCACGCTTCATTGCCAACAAGGCGGCATACAATTTCAAGCGTGAACAGATTGATAAAATCGTTGCAAGCATAAAGGATCAGATGAAGTCCGAATAAAAGATGAAAGCACATTTAATAAAGGAATGATCTAAATGATTAAGATATATAACTACGGCGAAGTACCCAACAGCGAAATTTTCGCAAGGGAAAATATTTCCGCAAATGTTGAGGATATAGTCGCCGACATCATTTCAGATGTCAGAAAGAACGGAGACAAGGCTCTGTTTGCCTATTCAAAAAAATTCGACAAGGCAGAGCTGACCTCTCTTGAGGTGACTAAGGAGGAGATTGACGAGGCTCTCGGTCTTGTCGATCCCGAATTTATTTCGATTATGGAGGAAGCGGCGCAGAATATCCGTGCTTTTCACGAAAATCAGGTGCGCAACAGCTTTGTTATAAACGACAGGGACGGAGTTGTGATCGGTCAAAAGGTTATGCCGATCGAAAAGGTCGGACTTTACGTTCCCGGCGGCACGGCGGCTTATCCCTCGACCGTTCTTATGGACAGTATTCCGGCGAAAATTGCAGGCTGTCCCGAGATTGTAATGGTAACTCCGCCCAAGCAGGACGGCAAGGTCAATCCCGTAATTCTTGCCGCCGCTTCAATCGCAGGCGTTGACCGTATCTTCAAGGTCGGCGGAGCGCAGGCGGTTGCGGCTCTTGCCTACGGAACAGAGAGCGTTCCTAAGGTTGACAAGATTGTAGGCCCCGGAAATGCCTTTGTCGCCGAAGCGAAGAAGCAGGTTTTCGGCATCGTTTCCATTGATATGATCGCAGGACCGAGCGAGATACTCGTTGTTGCCGACGCAACCTGCAACCCGAAGTTTGTTGCCGCCGATCTTCTTTCACAGGCGGAGCACGACAAGATGGCAAGCGCAGTCCTCGTCACCGACGACAGAGCTTTTGCTCAGGCGGTCAGCGACGAGCTTGAGATACAAATTCCGCTTCTGCCCCGTGCCGAGATAGCAAGGTCGTCGATCGACAACAACGGAAAAATCATCGTTGCGGAAAACGATCTTTCTCTTGCGATTGACATTGCCAACGAGATTGCTCCCGAACATCTTGAGCTTTGCGTTGACAATCCGTTTGACTATCTTGACAAGGTCAAGCACGCAGGCTCTATCTTTATGGGCAAGAATTGTCCCGAAGCTCTCGGCGACTATTTTGCAGGCCCGAATCACACCCTGCCGACGAGCGGAACGGCAAGATTTTCCTCTCCGCTTTCGGTTGACGATTTTGTCAAGAAATCACAGTTCACCTACTATTCCTCCGACGCTCTCGGAAAGGTGGCTGACAAAATATCTTACTTCGCAAACAAGGAGGGCTTGAGCGCACACGGCAAGAGCGCAACGGTGCGTTTTGAAAAATAATGAGCAGATTTTTTTCGGAAAAATATTCCACCCTTGTTCCCTACACTCCCGGCGAACAGCCGCAGGACAGAAAGTATGTAAAGCTTAACACAAACGAATCGCCCTTTCCTCCGTCAAAGGCAGTTGCCGAGGCGGTGGAGAAGGAGGCAGGAAGGCTTCAGCTTTATTCCGATCCCGAATGTGTGGCTCTGAGAAAAAAGGCGGCTGAGGTTTTCGGCGTTAATGACGATGAAATAATAATGACAAACGGCTCGGACGAGGTTCTGAATTTCGCTTTTATGGCGTTTGCCGAGGAGGATAATCCGCTCGTTTTTGCGGATATAACCTACTGCTTTTATCCCGTTTTTGCCGAGCTTAACCACATTCCGTACACCGAAATTCCGTTGAAAGAGGATTTTTC
>JAXJRE010000230.1:0-4908 GCA_036310785.1 Acutalibacteraceae bacterium | reverse complement strand
TTACATATGTAAGATTACGGGAGCATTTTTCTTCGCGGAGCCGCACATCATCCGTCAGCGGTGCGGAAAGACCGAATTTTTTGAATGCACCCTCTGCGTGCCAGAGCTGAGTGATAACTGCGTTCTTCTTGAAACGAAGCTTGCCCATCGGCATAAAATTATCGTTCAGAAAAATGTAATGTGCTGTCGCAAGATGATATGCCTTGACGGTGAAAAAAGAAATCGCCCTGCCGACGCTTGAAAAAATCTCTTTTACATTGGAAGTATCAAGCTTCAGATCCCTGCCGGAAATCAGCACAACACGGAATTCGTCACGTCTGATGACCTCCTCCGTTACAGCGCCGAGACTGTCGTTGAAATTCTCGTTGTGCGGAGAAAGGAAAACAACTTTATTCTTTTTTAACGGAAATATGCTGAAAAAATTGAAAATCACAGCATATATAAAATAGAATACTTTTTTCATACGCCGCTCCCGTATTCCTTATTCCCCAAACAATTATTTTTTCTTTACCATCTGATCGTATTTGTCGCAGACCTCGTTTACCTCTCCCGAAGCGATGATCTGACCTTTCTGGAGTATGATAGCTTTATCGCAAAGCCGTCTGACCTGCTCGGTGCTGTGAGAAACAAAAAGCACGGTAACACCTTTATCAAACATACTTTTTACCTTATTTTCACTCTTTTGACGGAACTTTGCATCACCGACGGAAAGCACCTCGTCAAGAATAAGAACCTCAGGCTCAACTGCCGTCGCAATAGCAAATCCGAGCCTTGCCCTCATACCGGAGGAATAGTTCTTGACCGGAACGTCAATGAAATCCTTCAATTCGGAAAACTCGACGATCTCGTCATACTTGCTTTCGATATACTTCCTCGAATAACCCATTGTTGCGCCGTAAAGGAAAATATTCTCCTTGCCGGAATAGTTGCTGTCAAAGCCTGCTCCAAGTTCAAGCAAGGGTGCAATTACGCCGTGAACTGTGACCGAGCCTTTAGTCGGCTTGAGCACTCCGGCAACGGTCTTGAGCAAGGTACTCTTTCCGGCTCCGTTGAAGCCGAGAACTCCGAGCCTTTCGCCCTTTTCAACGGTGAAAGAAATATCCCTGAGCGCCCAGAACTCCGTAAACATAAGCTTGTGGGTAATGAGCTTTACAAAATATTCCTTTAAATTATCAACTTTTTCTTTATTCAGATTAAAAAGAATACTGACATTCTTAACCTCAACCGCAGGCTGTCCCATAAAAAATGTGCCACCTCTCAAATATAAAGGATAAATCTGTCCTGATGCTTGTAGAAGACGAAAAGTCCGACAACAAGCGTAAACAGCGAAATTCCCAAAGCGTAAAGGAAATGATTCCAGTTCCACATCGAACAGTAAAGAACGCAGGAGCGGAACATTTCAAGTATGCTATACAGCGGATTAAGCATAAGAATTTTCATTACAATTGAGTTTACTCCGCTTCTCGCAAGGGTTTTAAGGCTGTACATAATCGGAGTGACATAGAAAAGCATAAGAGTAATAACGCTGTAAATATATTCAATATCCTTGAAATAAACATTCAGAACAGAGAGAATAAGACCGACGCCCGTACTGAAAACGCAGAGAAGAACGATCGGAACAAACGCCAGCAGAATGTACCACGAAAGATGAAGATCGGGATACTGCATCGTGAACTGATTTTTAATCAGGAAGTAACCCATTACAAGAACAAGCACAAGCAGGGAAATCAAAAAGGTGATGAATGTCGAAAAAACATTTGCGATCGGATAAATATATTTCGGAACATACACCTTTTTGAGCACCGAAGCGGAGTTTCGGATCGACCTCATTGCCCTGTTTGTTGATTGTGTGTAAAACTCATAGAGCAGACGGCCTGTGAGAAGATAAACGGGATAGCAGACAACGCCGTCGTTTGCTTTACCGAAGATCTTCGTGAAGATAAAAACAAGAACAAGCATCGTAAGAAACGGCTGGAGCATCGTCCAGAAAATTCCGAGAAATGAATTTCTGTACTGAAGCTTGACGTTCTTGCGGACTATCTCCTGCATAAGATATCTGTATTTATAGGCATTTTTAGCATACTGCTTTAACGAAATTCTTTTAGCTTTTTCCTCAGCCATTGTATCACCTCATACCGTTTTCCACTTGCGGAAATATCTTAACATCGAATTGATGTGGACAAGCATAAGCTTGAAATTGCGTTTGCTGTCCCTGCCCCAAACGTGATTGACGACTGCGTCGGGATAATAAACGCATTTGGAAACCTCGTTGATACGCCTTGCAAGGTCGGCGTCCTCAAAGTACATAAAGAATCCGTCGTCAAATCCACCGATACTTTTAAGAATATCTGTGCGAATGAACATAAAACAGCCTGTGGCATTCTCAATCTCCGTCGGCTTTGAAAGGTCGCAGTCAAGCATAGCATACTCCCTTAAAAGCTTGCTCGGCTCGTCCCCCCTGAGTCGGCTTGCGACAAGATACTTGAGATGCGGATTGCGCTTGCCGAGTATCTGATCTCTGCCGTCGGGGAAACAAATCCTCGGCGAAAGCAGACCGATATCGGAATTTTCGTCCATATAATCCGCCATTTTCTTGACGACGTTCTGCGTGAGCACAATATCGGGATTTATAACCGCATGATATTTCGACTCGACCTGATTTATGATGATGTTATGACCTGCGCCGAAGCCGACGTTTTTTCCGCTTCTGATAACGGTCACATCGGGATAATTCTTTTCAATAAATTCGGGCGTTCCGTCGCTCGATCCGTTATCTAAAACATAAAGCTTGAAGTCAATGTCTTTTGTCTCTCCGAAAAGAGTTTCCAGAGTTTTGGCTATGGTGGAAATATTGTTGTAAGTAACAATACTTCCCGTAACCATATTATACATATACTAACCTACTTTCCGTTATTTAAGCAATGCTCAGCGTCCGAGAACGGCAAAAATAATTTCCGCTCTCCATTTGATCTTCGTCAATATGCCGCTGCCGCCGCCCGTAACATTACCGCCGTGCCTTCTGTAAAGAATCAGCGGTTCGTCAATAAGGCTGACTCTGCCGTGCTTTTCAGCCATCAAGCCTATCCACTGGTCGTGCATAGGAAGCTTCTTCGGAAAAGGAAGAATGAATTTCTTCATCTCCGAACGAAAAGCCATACAGCAGCCCTGATATGAATTTTTGATTATATTATTTAGTAAACCTGTTTTCGTTCTGTTCAGTTCAAAGGCAGTCTCGCCCGTTCTGTTAAGCTCGCCGTCGGTTATTTCCGCATTATGAAGCACAAGATCGGCTCCGCTTTCAAGCTCACAGACAACCCTTTCAACCTTGCCGTCAAGCCACACGTCGTCCTGATCGGAAAGGAAGATGAAATCTCCCCGAGCCTCGGAGATTGCAAACTCAAAATTTGCGACAACTCCCCTGCCCGGACCGTTGATATAAACGATCCTTTTGTCACGGCTCATCAGCTCCGAGATGCTCTCCTTGGTTTTGCCTGAAGGAAAATCGTCGGAAATAATAAGCTCATCGTCCTCGCCGAGTTGGTTTATAATTGACTCGACCTGAGCGCCTATATACTTTTCGCCTTTATATGCCGCAAGAACAACGGATATCATCGACAAAACCTCTCGGATATATTGTTTGATAATTGCGGTTGAATAAACCTGAAAAGGCACATTATTCCACTCCGCAAAATGACTATTGTATTATACTACAAAACAGCAAATTGTCAACTGAATTATGGTTTTACACCCGAAAAATCTCTGCGTTGTAAATAGATGTGACCCATTTCCGGTAAAAAATAAGGTCAAGATATAGTACAATGTTTTTGAACGCCTTTTGAGTGGAGCGTAGCGTAACGAAAAAGGCGTTCAAAAACGACCGCCTATGCCGCCAGTTTCTCGGCGAGAAGCTGAACGGGACTTTTTCTTCCGAGTGTTCTCATCGATTTATTGTTACTCCAAATCAAATGTTTTGCAAGCTTTTCATTCAATTCTTCAACACTTCGGAATGTTTCCCAATCATAGAAATATCGTTGGTCATTTCTATGACTTCGCTCTACTTTTCCGTTATGCCACGGTGTTCTCGGTGGTATCAATTTGTGCTTTATTCCGAGTGTTGACAGTGCTTTATCAAACGGACAGATCTTGTCATCACTGATAAATTTATAGGTAAATTCCGTTCCGTTATCTGTCTGGATTGTTTTTATCTTGAACGGAAATGCTTTTATCACCATTCTAAGAAACTTTACTGAATTTTCTGGTGTGTGATCTTCAAATCCATATACAAACCTCATTCGGGTACATTCATCTATTGCTGTCCATTGATACAAATGCTTTCCGTCCCTTAAAATATTGCCTCTCAGGCAGTTGTACGGCACTTCTTTAACATCTATTTGCACCTTTTCGCCCGGCTCAAGCAGCTCCGGATATCGTCTGTTTACACGGCTTTTCTTCTGCGGTTTCTTTTGCTCTTTTAAGCCTAATCTTTTGGCTGCATACACCATTCCTGAAAAGCTGCGTGTATACCCTTTACGTATCAAATCACTGTATACTCCGTCCCACCCATAACGAGCATAGCACTTTTTGAATGAATTTTTAATTTGTTGCTCCTCTTTAGCTGTATGCCTTTTTGGATGACTGTTCGGTCTGTGGGACTTTTCCAACATTGATTGCCATGTTCCGTCATATTTCTTGCACCATCGCTTCAACGTTGACAAACTTACTCCATATTTCCTACATGTATAACTTTTTCCGTTTTTTATTGCTTGCTTAACTATCTCTTGCTTTTTTCTTGCTTCTTGTGTTATCATATTCATGAGAAGTACTTCTTTCTTGGTTAATGTTTTGTAGCAATCTCATTATACCATATTTTGAAGTTACTTCTCTTTTTTATTGGGTCACATCATTTTA
>JAXJRE010000229.1:0-3940 GCA_036310785.1 Acutalibacteraceae bacterium | reverse complement strand
TAACGCTCCTTTGAAGGCATTCCCGATAGATAAGCAGGACGGAACTCTGCCCGAGGAATATTCCTTTGTTTCCTGCGACAGCGACAGCTTCATCGTTGAGACGGTGAAGAAAGCCGAGGACAGCGACGATGTTGTTATCCGAGGCTATGAGAGCTATAACAAAAAGACGAATGTTACGCTTAATTTCGGCTTCGATGTCAAGAAAGCTGTGATCTGCGATCTGCTTGAAAAAGAGGTCGAGGAGCTGACGGTTGAAAACAATTCGGTAAGCTTTACGGCAAAGCCTTTTGAGATAGTTACGGTAAAAGTAAACTGATTTAAAAAGAGGGATGAGATTGAGCGGATTTTTGAAGCGTATCGGTATTTTATTATTGATCTCAGCCGTGATTGTTTCATATACCTTTAACATCGGTGCAATATCGGACAACGGACTGTGGGAGGACAGCAAGCTTTGCGTGTTCCTTGAAGCGGACGGCGAGTCCAACAGCGACCTTTGCTTTGCTGCGGTCAAGGTAAAATATGACCGCAGTATTCACAGAGTATATCTGCTGTTTATGCTTGAATTTAACGATTTCAATGACGACCTGAACAGTGGAGTAATAATGAACTTCAACGGAATGGGCGAGGTCACGGTGATGTCCGACGGAACGGCGGAGTATAATGATAACATATATTATGCCGAGCTGTACGACGAGCTTGCCGACAGCAACAGCAAGAACATTCTGCTTGAAACAACGGTGGGCATCAAATCGGGAATACCGGACAATCTTGTTATGAACGTCAGGGTTATCGACACAAACGGAGTTAAGTCAAACACATACAGCGTTGATATCTCCGAGGAAACCGAGGATGCGGAGCCTGACGGCGAAGCCGACTCCACGGAAAAAACGGCAAGAACCACAAAGGCCAAAACCACCAAGGTTAAAACGACAAAGGTTAAAACCACTAAGCCGAAAACGACCAAGGCCAAAACAACAAGGTCAAAAAAATCCACAACTCAAAACGATGACGCCGAGGACGAGGAGCCTCAGACCGTTATCAACACATATCCGGGCGAAGCCGTTACTTCCGATAACGGCAGAAAGCGTCTGACGCTTGCGCTGGGTGCTGCGGCGGCTGTTATTGCCGTTGCCGCAGGGTGCGCCGCCGGAATAAAGAACAGGAAAAAAGACGAAAGCAAGAAGGAAAAATAAAAACGAACTCAAAATCTGAGCTCAGCGGAAAGGATTGATCGCATTATGAAAAAATACGGATTACTCGGAAGAAAGCTTTTGCACAGCCTTTCTCCGGAAATACACAGGGAACTCGGCAATGCGAGGTATGATCTTTTTCAGCTTGAGCCGAACGAGCTTGACGAATTTTTTGAAAAAAGAGAGTTCGCAGGCATCAACGTGACCTTCCCCTACAAAAAAGATGTTATCAAATACTGCGACGTTCTCACCGAATCGGCGCAGAAGATCGGAAGCGTTGACACTATCGTCGTTGACAAGGACGGCAAGCTTATCGGCGACAACTCCGAATATTTCGGCTTCTGCTATATGATAAACAAGTGCGGAATTGATGTTTCGGGAAAGACGGTGCTTATCTTCGGTACAGGCAGCGACGCCCTGACCGTTCAGGCGGTCGTCGAAGGTCTCGGTGCAAAAAAGATTATCACGGTTTCAAGCCAGGAGATAGAGGATTCCGATGAATATTACGACAATGAGGACATTGAAATTCTAATCAATACCACGGCTCACGGAATGTACCCGAACAACGGTATGAAGTTTATCGAGCTGGGACGTTTCCCGAAGCTCTGCGGAGTTATGGAGCTTATCTACAATCCCAGAAGAACAAGGCTTATCTGCGACGCAGAGGATCGTGAAATTCCGAACTCGGACGGACTTTCAATGCTCGTTGCTCAGGCGTATCAGACCGAGATAATTTTCGGACGGATCGAACCCGATGAGGAGCTTATAAAAACGACCTATAAGACGATGAGCGACCGCAGGAAGAATATTATCCTTGTCGGACTTCCCGGAAGCGGAAAGACAACCATTGCGAAGGTTATCGCCGCAAAGCTCGGCAGACCGTGCATCGACGTTGAAAAGCTGATTTCAATGAAAGCCGGTGTGCCGCTCTCAACCGTATATATGGCATACGGCGAAAGATATTACAGAGAGCTTGAAACCGAAACTCTCAAGAAAATCACGCAGAACGGCGGACAGGTCATTGCCTGTGAAAGCGGAGCTATCCTCAGCAAGGAAAACCAGTATTATATCCGTCAGAACGGCTATGTTGTCTGGCTGACAAGAGATCTGAGCGGTCTGAGATTTGACGGAGTTCCTCTTATCAGAAACTATGACGCTCTGAAAAGGCTTGACGAGGAGCGTACTCCGATTTACAAATTCCTTGCCGATATTAAGATTGAGGTCACGGACAATGTTGAAAAAACCGTATCCGAGATCATAAATATTATGAAAATCAAGCCTACGGAAAGCATACTTTATTAAACTGAAAAGCGTCCTGCTTCACGAATGAAACAGGACGCTTTATTTTTTTAACGATTATGCAGCGATGCTTGCAAAGAAGTTCTTGATGATTTCAATAACTGCCGCAGCGTCGAACTCCTTAAAATATGTAAGGATCTCCTGAACCATGTTGAGAATTGCCTCCATAGTAATGTCCTCCTTTATTATTGTCAGATATAATCTGCAATTTGACTTTAACATATAAGAAATATTTTGTCAATGAAAAAAAGCTTGCCCGTTTCGACAAAATACATTCCTGCGGTTTTGCAAAGGCAAATTCCTATTGACTGTCAAACTTTTTTTCGAAGATTTTCTTTGTGGCAAACTGCATTGAATAAGACACTACAAGTCCGCAGAGAAATTCCGAAGCGTAGGTGTGACCGCTTGAGACCGCGCCTATCAGAAGCACCGCCGCCCAGACGACAGAAAAAGCGAATAAAAATTTGCCGCTGAACCTGAGCTTGGGGAAAATTTCAGGCAGGCAGGTGATCCACATTATCGTTGCCGCACCGATGCCCGAAAGGGCAAGAAAGGGAACGTAAGCTTCGGGAGAGTCGTAATTCCCGAATTTCTCCATAGATATTCGGAACGCTTCATATGACGCACGCTGAGGGATTAGCTTTGCGATAAAGAAAAGGGCTACAGATGCAAGAGAGGAGATAATCCCGATCTTTGCGTATTTTGTCATCAGTCTTTTCTGATAATTATTTTTGAAAAGTGTTGCGGCGAGGTAGATAAACATCGCCGTCAGAACAGCCGAAAATCCCGCAAGCAGATAGTAATTCTTGTTTGAGGTCTTGTATGTCGCCGCAAAAACGGCTGTCGAGGTTGAAATCAGGGATGCGATGCCGTATATGACCGTCAGGATGCGGTTATTCTTCAAGGTCGTCTTCGTGTGGCGGCAGAACATCATGGACGCAAAACAGAACGCACAGAGCAAAAAGGGGATAGCCGCTCCTGCAATTTCGCAAAAGCCACCGAAATAATTGCCGCCCTTGTAGATGAGGGCGGAGATTTTCGGATCAATCACCCTGAGCAATATCGCAAGTGCTACAAGACCGCTGACAGAGACAAAAAATCTTTTGCTGTCTTTCATAAAATGTTTTTCCTTTCCTTACCCCATATCAAACAGACTGATTATTTCTTCTTGCGAAGCGGAGTTTTGTTTCCTTTTTCGTCAACTATGCGGACATTTTCAAGGTGACCGATAAGGCTCTGCTTATAGGCGGCGATGTATTCCGCACGAAGCTGTGCCTGTTCGCTTTTTTCTTCTTCGGTCAAGCCCTCCGTCCTTGATTTGGCGGCAAGCTCATTTATCCTTGCAATTCTTTTTTCATCCATTGTGAACACTCCTTCCGACAGGGCAAACCTTCATACAGATTCCGCAGACCGCACCCCTGCCGATGTGTTGAAATTTCTTTTTCATATAT
>JAXJRE010000228.1:0-21988 GCA_036310785.1 Acutalibacteraceae bacterium | reverse complement strand
TCACACCTCATCCGCCTCGTTCCTCGGCACCTTCCCCTCAAGGGGAAGGCTAAAAAAGACGTTAGATTTTAGACGTTAGACTTTAGACGATAAAGCTATAAAGTTTGCAGAAACCAACTCAGCCTCCTCTTTTTACAAGGGGAGGCTGTGATAAATAATCTGCTTTATTCGCTGATTGTGAATTTGCCGCTTTGAATTTCAATTTCACTTTCGCCGTTTGAAAATTTTGCGCCGTGGCGAAGTTTGATCTTTCCGTTCACACCGTCGGGGACGTTAACATCAAGCTCAATTTTGCCGCCTTTACGCTCCCATCTGACGTCTATCCTGCCGGCAGGTGCGGTGTACCAACCCTCTGCATAGCTCAGAGAGCCGACAAAGGCAGGGGAGATCAGAATGTTGTTTGCGTCGGTAACATCGGGATTGGGAACAATACCTGCAAGGTTTTTGATGAACCAAGCCGAGATATCGCCGAAAAAGTGATGATTATGTGAAAAGCCGTTCGGCGGATTGTGAGTTATTATTTCAAAGAGCGAGTTTGCGTCATACTCGGTTATCCAGCTTGCAAAGGACGGATAATCGGGTTTTGCGATCATATGCAGAGCAAGCTCCTCATAACCGAACCCAGAGAGAACGTGGAACATTGTTCTTGCGCCGATGATGCCGACAGTCATATTGTCGTTCGCTTTATGAATAAGGTCGAGCAGGTGAGAGAACGCCTTTTCCTTTTCCCCGTCATTGAATACGCCGAAGTAGATTGCCGCCGCCTGAGTAGTCTGATGATCGCCGTAAACGATCAGCTCATCATTGACAAGATGCTTGCGGAAGTTCTCACGAAGATTATCGTGAAGCTTCTGTGCAAATTCGGCACGAAGCGGCATATCACAAGCCTTGAAAATATCAGCCGCCTTTTGGCAGATACCCATTGAAACAAGGGTGTCGGTCACCTCAAGCGGACAGGGCTTAACGTTGTCAACAGGCAGCCAGTCGCCGAGACCGATATGGATAAGCCCTTTTTCGTCAAGCTGAGTTGAAAGATATGAAACATAGCGAAAAATCGCCGTTGCATTTTCAAAAAGCACCTCTTTGTCGCCTCTGTACTGCCACAGCCTGTACGGAAGCTCTGTAAGCACAGCGTCCCACGCAGGACCGTTGCCCCATTCAAAGCCCCAGCCCGATGTCGGAACAATACCGGGCAGAGCACCCTTATCGTCCTGAGCCTTTCTGATGCTGTAAAGCCATTCTCTGAGCGTTTTTTCGCAGTCAAGATTCATCATAAACTGCTCTGCGGAAAGATGAGCGTCGCCCGTCCAGCCGTTTTTCTCACGGTGAGGACAGTCGGTCGGGAAGTAGAAAATATTTGCAAGGTCGCTTCTGACGGTTGCGTCCTGAAGTCGGTTGACAAGCTCGTCGGAGCAGGTGAAGCCGCCGACGGGGTGAAGCTCGGCGTGCATTACAACATAGGTCAGAAGCTCATCGGTCGCCTGATCCTCGTCAATACCTGTAACGAAGCAATAGCGGAAACCGTGGTAGCAGAACATCGGCTCCCATATTTCCTCGCCCTCGCCCTTGCAGATATAGACCTGACACTGCGTCATTCCGACAGGCTGAAATTCGCCTATATTGAACATATCGAGTCCGCCGTCAAATATACTTTCGCCGCAGGTCATAACAATTTTCTGCCCTCTGCGTCCCTTGATTTTCAGTCGGACGATACCCGAGATATTCTCGCCGAAATCATATATATAGCCGTCGTTGGAATACTCCTCCTCGGGAAGCTTGACCTTGGGCAGGTTTTCTCTCGGATTCGGATAGTGGGAGATATGCCCCTTGCTGATGCTGACGGGCTTCAGCTCACGGATCTTTTTGATAAGGGTGTGGTTGCCCTCTCTGCACTCGCCGGACGGAGCTTCGACGGATATTGCGTTGCCCCATTCGCTGTCGTCAAATTCGGGCAAATTCCAGTCCTCGATCTCGTTTCTTGCGTCGTAGCGTTCGCCGCAGCGGTGATCGTCAAAATATGTCGGCGAAGCGTGAACCTTAAAGCTTTTGTCAGCCTCGAAGCAAAGACTCTTTCCGTCTCCCGAACACTCAAAGCAGAGCGCAAGCTTGGGTGCGCTTCTGAAGCGTGCAAGCTGAAAATCCCAGACCGCACCGCCGAGATTGTTCTGCATCCCGTTGCCGAGCGCAAAGGCAATTACATTTTTACCCTTTTTAAGCTTGTCCGTAAGCTCGTATCGGTCGTAGTACAAAAGGTCGTCCGGATTTGAAATGTAGGGAGCAAGACAACCCCTTGTCAGATGCTCGCCGTTGAGCCAGAACTCATAGAAGCCGAGACCGCATACGAGCATCTCCGCTTTTTCGGGAATGTAGTCAAGCTCAAAGCTTTTTCTGAGATACGGAACGGCAACAAAGTCTGTAAAGGTTGAATAATTGTCGGTTGCCGAAATAAAATTTGTGCTGTATTTCATGGGAAAACCTCCGAAAAAAGCGTCGGAAAAGGCTGAAAAAATATTCAGTAATTCAAGCCTTTCCCGACGGGATAATTTATGATTTTTTTAATTCTTCTTTTTCGATACAATCAACGCATTTGACTGTGTTATCCTGTTCATTCATTATTCCTGTGTGATTAACGATCAGCATCGGAATCATGGTCAGCGTGAGAACGACGATTTCAGCCGTTCCTCCGAGCCTGATCTTCAGATATATCGCAGCGAAGCATATCCAAATAAAGAAAACTATCGTAAGATTGAAAAATTTTCTGCTTGTCTTAGCTTTGTAAACGAGGAAGTAAACAACGGCCAAAGCAATGCATATACCGAAAATAACTGAGAAAGCAGAATGTAAGCTTTTCTTTGACAGGAAAAAGTTTATCAGGTTTGTCTGAGTTGCCAGGGTCTGATCGGCATAGTCGCTCGTATAGGACGGAGCCGTATAGGTTTCGTAGTTGAGAATCAAAGTGAATCTCTTCAGCTTTTCATTTTTGCACATTACTACGGCGAACATAGCGAAAAGACCGACGATTGATACTGCCCTCGGAAATTTGCGATCAACATTAAACTTTTCAAGCGAATAGTTCAAGTTCAAAACGATCGAGCCTGCGATGAGCATACCCCAGATAATAAACGCTATCCAGTGGTCTCTGCCGACATTGCTTGCGGTCGAAGCCCTCGCACCGTAAAGCGGATTGGGTTCAAGAAGCCTGTCATACAGCCATATGTATATCAGTGTGATTATACCGGTAATCAAAGATGCGTACTTGAGCACTTTGTTTTCCTTTTTTATCATCCGTTCACCCCTTTCCTACTATATTTTACTTTAGTTTATCACTGTTTTTTCGTATTTTCAAGGCTTGTAGAAAAATAGAACAAAAAGTTAATAAAAAAAGCAAATATTGTCTAAATTTCGGAAAGATTGCCGTCTGTAACATGGTATTTTTTGCGGTTTGACAGATTTAAAATAGGACAATCTGACACAAGATTGTCGGTATAAACGTCCCGGAATTCGTATTCGGACGCCTCTTTAGCCAGTCTTTTTACCTTTTCTTCGCCCTTGCAGTTTTCACCGCTTATTAAACCTGTTTTCGGGTCCATCTCGGTTGCGACAACGAGCGTCACTCCGAGACGGTCGCAGACGGGCTTGATCTGAAACACGGGAGATGCCGAGCACACCACCGACGGAACATCGTGTCCGTCAGGTCTGAACCATTTGTTTATCCTGCCGATATTCTTGTCCCAGAAAAGCTCGGCTTCCTTTTCTGCGTCGATCGACGGCAGATAGGAATATATAAGCTCCTTGGATTTCTTCTTTGAAATGCTGTGAAAAACGAAATGCCCGAGCAGACCTTTGAGCTGTTTGGGTAGATATTTAATAATACGCGGATGACGCTTTAAGCAGAACAGCCAGAACTCGCTGCCCGATTCACCGTTAAAAACGGTTTTGTCAAAATCATACAGATCGGCAATCATCGAAAATCAACATCCTTTTTACCGTCGAGTGAAACAACCTGTGTCTTTCCGTTGTAAACTATTTCATAGTCGCCCTTGCCGTCAAGCGTGAGCTTTGTAAGTTTACCGTCTGCCCATTCGATATCAACCTTAACTCCGCCCTTTGCCGTCAAGCCGTAAATATGGCCGTTTGCCCATTCGTCGGGGAGGGCGGGGAGTATAATGATACGGTTGCCGAAGCTCTGCATCAGAGCCTGCGCAATACCTGCCGTTGCGCCGAAGTTTCCGTCAATCTGGAAAGGCGGATGAGCGTCAAACATATTCGGGAATGTGCCGCCTCTGCCCGGTTTGTATTTCGGCGGAATATAGCGAAGCTGATTGTTGATGAGCTTGATGACCTTGTTCTTGTCACGCAGTCTTGCCCAGAAATTGATCTTCCAGCCGAGACTCCAGCCGGTGCCGCCGTCGCCCCTGTTTTCAAGCGTTTTTCTCGCATATGAGGCAAGCTCGGGAGTGCGGTCAACGTCGATTATATTTGCAGGGTGAAGCGCATAAAGGTGAGAAACATGGCGGTGATGCTTGTCAAAGCCTTTTTCGTCATAGTACCACTCCATAAGTCCGCCGTCCTTGCCCTGCTTGAACGGCAGAAGTCGGGGCAGAGCTTCGCCGATCTCCTTGCCGAGTTCGGTCTCCTTGCCGAGAATACCGTAAACGGACTGAAGATTGAGGAAAAGATCCGTCACGATCTCCATTGTCATATATGTAGTCTTGCTTACGGAGGTCATTTTACCGCCGACAAAGTATTCGTTTTCGGGGGAGGTGGAGGGGCAGAAAATAAGATTGTCGTTTCCGTCGTCAATGAGCATATCAAGACAGAAGCGTGCGTTTTCCTCCATTATCGGCAACGCAGTCTCCCTGAGAAAATCGGTGTCGAGAGTGTATTCATAGTATTCGTAAAGGTGACGGGTGAACCATGCGCCTGCAAGTGACCAGAACGACCAGACGGGATTGCCCTTTGACGGTGTTGTTATTCTCCACAGGTCAACATTGTGGTGACAGCAGGTGCCTTTCATACCGTAATATTTTTCTGCTGTCTCTTTGCCTGATACGGTGATTTCCTTGATGAAGCTGATAAGAGGGTTATACATTTCGGGCATCGAGCACATCAATGTCGGCCAGTAGTTCATCTCGGTGTTGATGTTTACCGTGTAATTTGATCGCCACGGCGAACACATTGTAAATGTCCAGATACCCTGTAAGGTCATCGCCTGAGATCCCTCACGGGAGGCGGAAATCGTCAGGTAACGTCCGAAGTTGAAAAGCAGGCAGTAGAGGTTGTTGTCGTTTTTCTTGCTGTGAAGAAAATCGTGAATACGGCGGTCTGTCGGAACATTGTCCTTTTTGCTTTCACCGAGGGATATTGAAACCCTGTTGAAGTATTCGCTGAAATCCTCGGTGTGAGCCTCTTTGAGCTTGCCGAAGCCTTTTTCACGGGCGGCGGCAAGACGCTCTGAACAGATGTTTTTATAATCCTTTTGAGATTTGCTTGTCGGCTTGTCCCAGCTTTCAAAATTGCTCTCTGCCGTGAGGTAGATTGCGGCATAGCCTGCTTCGCTTATATGAATATGATTTTTGTTGTTTTTTACTTTTCCGTCAGTCTCAACCGTGAAAGCACAGCGGAAGCTCACTCCCTGACGGTCACCGCCCTCATAGGTGCAGACGGGTTTATCCTTAACTTGCTCAATGTGTGTAGGGCAGATGCCGTCGAGAATGTATGTTCCGTTTTCAACGCTGACCTCGTGGCGAAGCTCGCAGTTTATCATCGCCTTAAAATCAAGCTTGTTCTTGCCGTTTGCGTTCAATTTGTAAACAAGAACCTTGTTGGGATGGCTGATGAAGCACTCGCGGTCATATACCGTGTCACTTGCCGTGTAATGAACGGTTGCCGTGGCGTTTTCAATGTCGAGATCACGCTTGTATTCTCTCGGACACATATGCTTCATCGAGGTAAGTGTGAGCTTGCCGAGCTGTAAATACCATTCGCAGTCGTCGCCCGTAAGGTTATCCGCTATGTAATTGCGTGCCTCAACCTTTTTATCCTCAAGAATAAGGCGGCGTGCTTCTTTGAAATGCTCTGACTTGTTTTCAACCTTATATCCGTGTGAACAGCCCGACCAGAGCGTGTCGAGGTTGAGCCCGACTGTCTCCGTGTCAACTCCGCCGAAAACCATTGCGCCGAGACTTCCGTTGCCCAGCGGCATAGCCTCAACCCATTCCTTTGCAGGGTGCTTGTACCATAAATATTGAGAACCTTTTTTCAAGGATAAAACCTCCTATACCAAATATATGAAAAGTATACAGTATTCTTTATATTAAAGTCAAGCAATTAACTTGCTTTTTTAAAAGTTTTATTATAAAATAACTGTAAATGGATTTTAATAAATGTTTGGAGAATATAATGTCGGAAAGAATTTTAATTATCGGCGCAGGAGCCGCAGGACTTATGGCGGCAGGCACGGTGTCGGGCAGGGGCAAGGACGCAGTCATTCTTGAACGCAACGACAGACCTGCAAAAAAGGTTGCCATTACGGGAAAGGGACGCTGTAATGTCACGAATAACTGCAAGGAGCTTTCGGAGCTTATTGCAAACGTTCCCGTCAACGGCAGATTCCTTTACAGCGCATTTTCAAATTTTATGCCCTCCGATACAGTAGACCTTTTTGAGGATATGGGCGTGCCGCTGAAATGCGAGAGGGGAAACAGAGTTTTCCCGTGCTCGGACAAGGCAAAGGATATCGTGGACGCTCTCGTTCATTACGGAACGGACGACGGAGCGCAGATCATCCGCGGCAGGGCAAAGGAACTGATTATTGAAAACGGCGTACTTAAAGGCGTCCGTACATTTGACGGCGAGGAGCTTGCCGCAGATAAAATAATAATTGCAACGGGCGGAAAATCCTATCCGCTGACAGGCTCAACGGGAGACGGCTACGAGCTTGCAAGGCAGGCAGGTCATACGATAATTGAGCCGAAGCCGTCGCTTGTTCCGCTCAACGCTCACGAGGGCTTTTGCACCGAGCTTATGGGACTTTCGCTGAGAAATGTTGAAATGAAAGTTACCGATACCAAGAAAAATAATAAGGTCATATATGAAGATTTCGGTGAGATGCTTTTCACTCATTTCGGAATTTCAGGACCGATGGTGCTTTCCGCAAGTTCAAGGATCAGGGATATGGAGCCGGGCAGATATGTCGTTTCGATTGACTTAAAGCCTGCGCTTTCCGAGGAACAGCTCGATCAGCGTATTCTCAGGGATTTTTCGGAGAATACTAACAAGGACTTCATCAATTCGCTCGGTGCGCTTCTGCCGAGAAAGCTGATACCCGTTGTCGTGAAACTCAGCGGAATAAAGGCGAACGAAAAGGTCAATCAGATCACCAAGGAACAGAGGCGTTCTCTTGTTACGCTTCTTAAAAATTTCAAGGTCACGGTAAAAGGCTTCCGTCCAATAGATGAAGCGATAATAACATCGGGCGGAGTAAAGGTTTCCGAGATCAATCCCAAGACTATGGAGTCAAAAATTCTTCCCGGTCTTTATTTTGCCGGAGAAGTAATTGACGTTGACGCCTACACGGGCGGATTTAACTTGCAAATAGCGTTTTCGACCGGACGGCTTGCCGGCGAGAATGTATAACGGAGGTATATTATGGCTGTAAATATTGCAATCGACGGCCCTGCGGGAGCAGGAAAGAGCAGCACGGCGAAGCTTGCCGCAAAAGCTCTCGGATATATTTATGTTGATACCGGTGCGCTTTACAGAACGGTCGGACTGTATTCGATCAGAAAGGGCATTGATACAAAGGATGCGGAAAAGGTTATAGCAACCTTGCCCGACATCAAGGTGGAATTGAAATTTGTTGACGGCTCTCAGCACGTTTTCCTCAACGGAGAGGACGTTTCCGAGGCTATCAGATCGCCCGAGGCTTCAATGGGTGCCTCAAACGTTTCCGCTATTCCAAAGGTCAGAGAGTTCCTCTTTGAGCTTCAGCGCAGTATTGCCGCAGAGAACGACTGCATAATGGATGGCAGAGATATTGGCACGGTCGTTCTGCCGAATGCAGATGTCAAAATCTTCCTTACGGCATCTCCCGAGGAGAGAGCTAAAAGAAGATACAAGGAAATGATCGAAAAAGGTCAGGATGCGGATTATGATGATATCCTTGCCGATATCAACAAGCGTGATTATCAGGACAGCCACAGAGAAATTGCTCCGCTCAGGCAGGCAGAGGACGCTGTTCTGTTTGATAACGGCAACTACAATCTTGAAAGCGGAGCCGAGGAGCTTCTCAGAATTATCAGGGAGCAGTTAAATAAATAACAGCGGTTTTACCCATTATATTTTCAGTAAGGAAAGGTTACGGAAAATGTCATACAAATACAAGTACGGATCTGACAAGAGCCACTTCCTTTATAAAATAATTCGTCCTCTTGCAAATATCGTTATCGCCGCAAAATACAAGGTCAGATATATAGGGGCAGAGAATGTGCCGACCGATAGGGGAATCGTCCTTGCGGCCAATCACATTACGGCTCTCGATCCTGTAATTATCGGCGTAGGCTGTAAGGCAAGGCTTCACTTTATTGCAAAGAAGGAGCTTTTTAAAAATAAGATAGTCGGATGGTTTCTGAGCAATCTGAACGCTTTTCCCGTTGACAGGAGCAAGTTTGATTTCACGTCTATGGAGTATGCCGTCAGGATAGTGGAGGACGGCGACGCTCTCGTCATCTTCCCGGAGGGAACACGCTCTCCCGATTTTGAGCCTCACGATGCAAAGGGCGGAGTTTGCTATGTCGCAAAGAAATGCAAATGCGATGTCGTTCCGGTTTCTATCTATACGTCCGATCGGGCGAAGTCGGGCACACGTTTGACCGTCAGGTACGGAAAGCCGATAAAATATGAGGATCTGAATTTCCACGAGGATGTTGAAAAAATGAAGGATCTCCGCTACGGATCAAAGCTGATTATGGACAACATCAAGGAGCTGTGGAGGTTAGGTCATGGAGATTAAGCTTGCAAAAACGGCGGGCTTCTGCTTCGGGGTTAACCGTGCCGTTGACAGACTTTACGAAATTGTAAAAAGCGGCGAAAAGGTTTGCACCCTCGGCCCGATAATACATAATCCGCAGGTGATTGAGGATCTGAAAAGCAAGGGTGTTGTAATCGCCGATTCGATAGACGATATCCCCAAGGGCACAAAGCTTGTTCTCAGAACTCACGGAGTTGAGAAATCGGTCATCGACAAGCTCAGGGAAAAGGGCTACGAATACTGGGACGCCGCCTGTCCGTTTGTTAAGAAGATACATAAAATCGTTACGGACAATTCCGATGAAAACACGGTCGTCCTGATAGCAGGTGACGGCAAACACCCCGAAGTGCAGGGCATAAAAAGCTACTGCAAGGGCGAGGTCGTAGTATTCAAAAATCTTGAAGAACTCGAAAAAGCTCAAATAAATTGTGAAAAAAGAATAATAGTTGTCGCACAAACCACATTTAATACAGTAGAATGGGAAAAATGTTTAAAAAAATTAAAAAAAGACTATACAAAAGCTTTAATTTTTGATACAATATGTAATGCTACTAACGAGCGGCAGGATGAAGCTATTAAATTAGCCGAAGAATGTGACGCTATGATTATAGTAGGAGGACGGCAAAGTTCCAACACAGAGAAGTTGAAGGCTGTGTGTGAAAACTGCTGTCCGACCTATCTCATCGAAACAGCGGACGAGCTGAAAAACATCAGCTTTGATGGCTGTCGGAAGGTAGGTGTAACCGCAGGAGCATCAACTCCGGCGGCAATCATAAAGGAGGTACTTTCAACAATGTCAGAAAATGTAAACGCAAACCCGATTGAAAACGCAGAGGAGGTGGCAAATACTTCCGCTGAAGATCTTGATTTTATGGAGGCGCTCGAAGAGTCTCTTAACAATATGAGCACCGAGCAGAAGGTAGTCGGTGTTGTCACAGGTATATCACCGAGTGAGATCCAGGTCGATATCGGCAGAAAGCAGACAGGCTATGTTCCTGCCGACGAGTACAGCGCAGATCCTACTGCAGATCCGATGAAGGAACTGAAGATCGGCGACGAGATCAAGCTCATCATCATGAAGACGAACGATCAGGAAGGCACGGTTATGCTTTCCAAGAAGAGATACGACGCTCAGGGCGCTTGGGATAAGATCGAAGCTGCCAAGGAGAATGACGAGGTTGTTTCAGGTACTGTAACAGACGTTGTCAAGGGCGGAGTTATCGTTGTTGTAAACGGCGTAAGAGTATTTGTTCCCGCTTCTCTTGCAACCGCATCAAGAGGAGATTCTCTTGACGAGCTTCTCAAGACAAAGGTTGACCTCAAGATCATCGAGGTTAAGTCCGAGAGAGGCCGCAAGAAGGCTATCGGCTCAATCAAGGCTGTTATCAGAGAGGCTCGCAAGGCCGCTGAGGAAGCTTTTTGGGCACAGGCAGAGGAGGGACAGGTTTACCACGGTGTGGTTAAGTCTCTCACAAACTACGGCGCATTCGTTGATATCGGCGGCGTAGACGGAATGGTACATATTTCCGAGATGTCATGGAAGAGAATCAAGCATCCGTCAGAGGTTCTTACCGTAGGTCAGGAGATCGAGGTTTATATCAAGAGCCTTGACAAGGAGAACAAGAAGATTTCTCTCGGCTACAAGAAGGCAGAGGACAACCCCTGGGAGATCCTTCGCCGTGACTATCCCGTTGATACGGTTATTGATTCCGAGATCGTAGGTCTTACCACCTTCGGCGCATTTGCAACTGTTATCCCCGGAATTGACGGACTTATCCACATTTCTCAGATCGCAGATCAGCGTATCGGCAAGCCTGCCGATGTTCTCAAGGTCGGTGAGAAGGTTAAGTGCAAGATCACTAACATCGACTTTGAAAAGAGCCGTGTAAGTCTTTCTATCCGTGCACTTCTTCCCAAGGCTGAGGACGCTGAAGAAGCTCTGACTGAGGAAGCTGTTGAGGAGGCTCCCGTTGAGGAAGCTCCGGCAGTTGAAGAAGCTCCCGTTGAGGAATAATTTAATATTTGCGTCTTTCACCCCGAAAAGCATGACCGCCTTTCGGGGTGTTTTTCCGATATAACGAATTGATAAAGAGATGAGAATATGGAAAAGAAACCCGTTCATGTTGAACACCCGTTCCCTCCGGTGTGGGATAGGAACAGCGAAACGCTGATACTCGGCAGCTTCCCGTCGGTCAAAAGCCGTGAGGAGATGTTCTTCTACGGTCATCCAAGGAACAGATTCTGGACGGTGATTTCCGCCGTTCTCGGCGTTGAAGCTCCCGTAAGCATTGAAGAAAAAAGAGCGATGCTTCTTGAAAATCATATTGCGCTTTGGGACGTTATCACATCGTGCGACATTTACGGCTCGGCGGACAGCTCGATAAAGAATGCCGTGCCGAACGATATCGGCTTGATCGTCGCCGACAGCCATATCAAAAAGATATTTACAAACGGTGCGGCGGCGGACAGGCTATACAAAAAATATATTTTCCCCGTGACGGGAATTGAGGCTGTGCGTCTGCCGTCTACAAGCCCTGCCAATGCCGCAAAAAGCCTTGATGCTCTGATTGAGGAATGGTCGGTTATCAATGCAAATAACGGTTGACAGTATGCGGAGTAATGTGATAGAATTTATTGAAATATATTGGGGCAGTTTGTGATATCTACCCGGAACCGAGGCACTTAAAATGGGTTTTAAAAATATTGTTGATATGCATGCTCACACGGAACATTCCTTTGATGGGCATTATTCCGTTGACGAGATGATAAAAAGCTCGATCGAAAAGGGCATAAAGATCGTCGCATTTACGGATCACGTTGAGATGGACGTTTTCTATCAGAACAGATTTGATAAAACGGCAGATTTGGCTTTTCCCGATATTCTCAGGGCAAAGGAGCAGTATAAGGATCGGATAGAGGTCTGCGTCGGCATTGAGATGGGTGAACCGACCTACGACGTTGCCGAAAGCGAAAAGCTTATGGCTTCAAAGGACTATGATTTCGTTATCGGCTCGATACATAACCTCAGAAATACTCCCGATTTCTGTGAGCTTGATTATAATAAGGATAATGTCTATCCCTTGCTTGACGATTATTTCAGGGAGATGAAGGAGCTTGCCGCATGGGCAAAATTCGATACCTTTGCTCATCTTACCTATCCTCTGAGATACATTGTCGGCGAGCATCACATTGACGTTGATATGACGAGATATCAAAAGGATATCGACGAGATTTTTTCTTTGCTTGCCGAAAAGGACAAGCCTCTTGAGATCAACACGTCGGGTCTTCGTCAGCCCATCGGCAAAACTATGCCGGACGAAAGCCTTGTTCGCCGCTTTAAGGAAATGGGCGGAAAATATATCACCGTCGGTTCCGACTCGCATTATATTGAGCATATGGGCGCAGGCATTGAGCAGGGTATGCAAATTGCCAAAAACTGCGGATTTGACAGCGTGCTGATTTTCAGACACAGACAGCCTGTTGAAATTCCGATTGAATAAGGAGGTTCCGCTTATGGAATACGATTCCTTCAGCGAGGGTGTTGAACTCGGCGGACTCAGGACAAAAAACGAAATAAAGATTCTTATAGGATATCTTCTGAGCCGTCTTGATACACCGTTGAAAAGGGAACATCTTGACGAAATAATATGCGGCGAGGAGCTTGCAAACTATTTTGAAATGAGTCAGGCTCTAAGCGAGCTTGCCGACAGCGGAAATGTTAAGATCAAGGACAATGAGCTTTCAATCACCGAAAAGGGCAAGAAAAATTCCGAAACGCTTGAACACGATATTCCCTTTACCGTCAGAGAGAAAGCATTCAATACGGCGGTACGTCTTCAGACAAGGCTTCGCCGTGAGCGTGAGAATAAAATTCAGATCGACAGGGTGGATAAGGGCTGTAACGTCACAATTTCCGTTGTCGATGCGGATGACGAGATAATGAGCGTCAAGCTCTTTGTAGCCGACTACGATCAGGCGCTTGCCGTCAAGGAAAGATTTCTTGAAGATCCTGTAAAAATTTATTCAAATATTGTCGCCTTACTTTTGGCGTAAAACGGAGGTTTATTATGGCAAAATATGCAATCGGTGTGGATTTCGGTACTCTTTCGGGCAGAGCACTACTCGTTGATGTCAAAACGGGTGAGGAGCTTGCTACCTCGGTACTCGACTATCCTCATTCTGTAATGGACGAAGCTCTTCCGAGCGGCAAGAAGCTCGGAGCTGACTGGGCGCTTCAGGATCCGCAGGATTACCTTGATGTGCTCACAACCACCATTCCCGATGTAATTAAAAAGAGCGGAGTAAATGCCGAGGATATTATCGGTCTCGGACTTGATTTCACCGCCTGTACGGTTATGCCCGTCAAAAAGGACGGCACTCCGCTGTGCTTTATGGAGGAATACAAGGATGAGCCGCACGCTTATGTCAAGCTTTGGAAGCATCATGCCGCTCAGGCTCAGGCGACAAAGCTCAATGAGATCGCCGAAGAAATGAATCAGGACTGGCTCTCACTCTACGGCGGAAAGATTTCCTCCGAGTGGGCAATTCCCAAGCTCTGGCAGGTTCTCGACGAAGCTCCCGAGATCTATGATGCGGCTGACAGATTTATTGAAGCCGCCGATTGGGTAACATGGCAGATGTGCGGTCACGAGATCCGCAATTCCTGCTGTGCAGGCTATAAGGGTATGTGGAACAAGAAAGAGGGCTTCCCGTCTGACGAGTTTTTCAAGGCTCTCGATCCGAGAATGGAGCACGTCATTGACGAGAAATTCTCAAGAGATATTCTTCCCCTCGGCACAAAGGCAGGCGAGGTAACAGCGGAATTTGCCGCAAAGACCGGACTCAAAGAGGGTACAGCCGTAGCCGTGCCCATCATTGACGCCCACGTTTTCGTTCCCGCAGTCGGCATCACCAAGCCGGGCGAGATGCTTGCGATTATGGGCACTTCAACCTGTCATATGCTCCTCGGCGAGGAGGAGATCAGAGTTCCCGGCATAAGCGGTGTTGTTGCCGACGGTATTCTCCCGGGACTTTACGCTTACGAAGCGGGACAGTGCTGTGTGGGCGATCATTTCCAGTGGTTTATTGACAACTGTCTGCCTAAGAGGTATTATGACGAGGCAGAAAAGCAGGGAATCAATATACATAAATTCCTCAGACAGAAGTGCGAGAACAAGAAGCCGGGCGAGAGCGGACTTGTTGCTCTTGATTGGTGGAACGGAGTACGTTCCGTGCTTGTTGACGCCGATCTTTCGGGTATGATCCTCGGTATGACTCTCAGAACGAAGCCGGAGGATATTTACAGAGCCTTGATTGAAGCAACGGCTTACGGAACAAGAAAGATCATCGACGCTTTCCGCAGCAGCGGAGTTGAAGTAAACTCCTTCTATGCCGCAGGCGGAATAAGCCAGAAGGATCCTATGACAATGCAGATTTACGCAGACGTTATCAATATGCCGATCAAGATTGCGGACTGCGAGCAGGGCGGCGCTCTCGGAAGCGCTATTTATGGCGCCTGTGCCGCAGGTGCGGACAAGGGCGGCTACGACAGCCTTTATGACGGAGCGGCGGCTCTCGGCAAGGTTAAGGATAAGATATATTATCCCATCTCCGAAAATGTTGAGCTTTACGACAAGCTTTATGCGGAGTATGAGATTCTCCACGACTATTTCGGCAGGGGCGACAACGACGTTATGAAAAGACTTAAAGCAATTAAAAATTCTTGATTGACAAATATTTCATACGGTAGTAATATTGATACAGTTTAATTTTGGGAGACTTAAAAAATGAGTATTTTAGATTTGGAAGTAGTTAAAAAATTTGCGCTTACCTGCGACGACGGTTACGCACAGGGCTGGCACGAGGGCAACGGTGGCAACCTTTCCTACCGTATGACCGCAGAGGAGGTTGAAGCCTGCAAGCCGTATTTCACCTTTGACAGACCTTGGGTAAAACTCGGAGTTCAGGCCGATAACCTCAAAAATGAGTATTTTATGGTAACGGGTACGGGCAAGTTTTTCCAGAATGTCAGGAGAGATCCTGCCGCAAACATCTGTATTCTTGAGATCAACGACGCAGGCGACAGCTACAGAATAGTTTGGGGACTTGTCAACGGCGGCGGCCCGACAAGCGAATTTCCGACTCACTTTATGAATCACAGCGTTCGTGTTGCGGCGACCGATGGCGCATGCAGAGTAATCTACCATGCTCATCCCGTAAACATAATCGCTCTGACCTTTGTTCTTCCGCTCACCTCTGAGGCTTTTTCAAAGGTGCTTTGGGAGAGTATGACGGAGTGTCCGATCATTTTCCCGAACGGAGTCGGCGTTGTTGAATGGATGATCCCCGGCGGCGCAGAGATCGCTCACAAGACCTGCGAGCTTCAGAAGAAGTACGACGCTATCGTATGGGCGCATCACGGACTTTTTGTTTCGGGCAATACATTCGACTCGGCTTTCGGCCTTATGCACACGATAGAGAAGTCGGCAGAGATCTATTGCAGGGTGCTCAGCACGGGCAAGCCTATCATGCAGACAATTCCCGATGAGGGACTTATCAATGCCGCAACGGCCTACGGAAAGAAGCTCAATGCGGAGCTTTTGAAGTAATTACATTTTGTAATGTCAGCATTACAAAGTTTCAGTTTACAAATCTGAGATATTTTAATATAATATCTGCAATATTTGAAATGCGATGAAGATATTAAGCGTCTTATTTCTTATTTCAGAGAGTCGGCGGAGGGTGCAAGCCGATAAAGGAATAGATTAGCTGTCTCGTATCTGAGCATAGCTCCCCAACCGTCCTTACCGACTGTATAAGGAGCTACGGCAAGCACCGTTATCACAGCTTAGGATTTGTCAGAATCCGAAGAGGCCGTTCAGGCAATGCGGGTGGTACCGCGGTAATTTAGTATTATCGTCCCGGAAGTAGTTTGTTACTTCCGGGACTTTTTTTGAAGAAGAGGAGAATTTTTTATGAGAAAAATTATTTTATCGGACGTTACGCTCAGAGAAAGTGCGGCTTCGCCCAATCACTCCCTGAGCTTTAAGGAGAACATCGAGATTGCAAAGCTGACGGATAAGCTCCACTGCGACATCATCGAAATGCCGCATATCAAAAACACTTCAACAGATGTTCTGCTCATTAAAACAATCGCTTCGCTTATGAAGCACTCCGAGCTTGCCGTTGATGTCGGTTACGACTGCGCAGGTGTTGAAACCGCATATAACTGCGTTAAGGCGGCTAAAAAGTTCTCCCTCAAGGTTTCGCTTCCGATGTCTGCCGTTCAGATGGAATACAAGTGCGGAAAGAAACCGCCCGTTGTGCTGGAAACGGTTTCAAAGCTTGTCGGCGAGTGCAGGAAATATACCGACAACATTGAGTTCTGCGCCGAGGACGCTGTCAGAGCGGAAAAATCCTTCCTCTGTCAGGCGATAGACGAGGCGATCAAGGCGGGCGCAACAAGGGTTACTGTCTGTGACTCAGAGGGAACTATGTTCCCGTCAGAGTTCAAAGGCTTTATCGCCGAAATAATCGAGGCTGTTCCGTCGCTCAAGACAGTTACTCTCGGCGTTGAAATTGCGGATTCTCTGAATATGGCTTCGGCGTCCGCCTTTGCTGCAATCGAGGCAGGAGCTTCTCAGGTCAAGGTTGCCGCCGGCGGCTTCAATCTCCCGACAGTTGAGAATATAATGAAGATTTTTACCCTCAGGGGTGATTCAATCAAGGCTTCAAGCAAGCTCAGAACAACGGAGCTTCAGCGTGTTTCGGGACAGATAAAGAGACTTCTCAACACCTCAAAGAGCGAAAACTCACCGTTTGAATCCGGTGTTAACGAGGAGACCGAGACCTTCACCCTCGATAAAAACGACACGATATCAACCGTTATCAAGGCGGTTAAGAAGATCGGCTACGACCTTTCCCCGGAGGATAATTCCATTGTTTACGAGGCGTTCAAGCGTGTTGCTGTCAAAAAGGACTTTGTCGGAACAAAGGAGCTTGAGGCTATTATCGCTTCCTCGGCTTTGCAGGTTCCCTCAATCTACTCAATCGCAAGCTACGTTATCAACAGCGGAAATATCATCACCGCCACGGCTAACATCAAGCTTGTCAAGGACGGCACGGAGCTTAGCGGAGTTAGCGTTGGCGACGGTCCGATCGATGCGGCTTTCCTTGCCATTGAGCAGATCATCGGCCACCACTATGAGCTTGACGATTTCCAGATCAAGTCGGTCACCGAGGGTCGTGAGGCTATGGGACACGCACTTGTAAAGCTCAGATCCTCAAGCGGAAAGCTCTATTCGGGTACGGGCATTTCGACCGATATTATCGGCGCAAGTATCCGTGCGTATGTCAGCGCACTCAATAAGATTGCCTACGAGGAGGGTTGACCGTGAAATTAGCTTTTTCCACACGCTTTCATAAGAACAGGAGCTTTGACGATTTTCTTAAAACGGCGGAGGAACTGAAATATTCCGGAATTGAAATTCACGATTTCAGAGATCCCTCGTTCGGCGGAAGAACTTCGCCGTTCAATCCCGATATGGCTTCTGCAACAAAGAGAAAGCTTATAAATGCCAAGAAAAGCATTGTCTGCATCGACTCAAACTGTAATGCCGCCGATCTGTCGCAGGAGAATTTTGAAAAATTCAATTCTGCCGTTGCGGTTGCGAGCAATATAAATGTTCCCTATGTAAAGCTCCATGCCGAAAAATCGGACGGAGCCTACGAAAAAACAATCGAGTTTGTCACAAAGGCGATCGAGATAGGAGAAAAGAACAACGTCATTGTTCTTGTTGAAACGAGGGAGCTTTTTGCCGATACGACAAAGCTTTGTGACCTGATGAACCACTTTGCGAGCGACTATATCGGCGCAGACTGGAATATGTATGAGACCTTCTTTGTCGGCGGTGAGGACTCGGAAAAGACGATCACCAACCTCGGCGCATACGTTAAGCTTGTTCATCTCACGGACGCCCAAAAGGAGGGCGAACACTCCCTTATCGGCGAGGGTACAATCCCGATCAAGGAGATGATGAATGCACTCGGATCGATAAATTACAACGGCTTCGTGGCGATAGAGTGGGATCCCGACTGGTTCGAGGCGATTGATGATCTTGATATCATTCTCACACACTATGAGAGCTTTATGGAGACCGTTGAGGACGATACAAACAAGAAAAAATACTATTACAATAAAACTCACACAGGTAAGTTTGTCTGGAAAAAAGAGGAGCTTATCGAGGAGACCTTCCCCCAGGTGCTTGACAGAATGGTTGAGGAGTTCCCCGATCAGCTTGCTTTTAAATACACTACCCTTGACTATACGAGGACTTATTCACAGTTCCGTGACGATGTTGATACATTTGCAAGGTCGCTCATTGCAATGGGCGTAAAGGCAGGCACTCACGTTGCGGTATGGGCGACGAATGTGCCGCAATGGTACATCGCTTTCTGGGCGACGACCAAGATCGGCGCGGTCCTTGTCACGATGAACACGGCGTACAAGATTCACGAGGCGGAATATCTTCTCAGACAGTCCGACACACATACTCTTATCACGATAAAGGGTTACCGTGATTCTCACTATGACGAGATAATGGCGGAGCTTTGTCCCGAGCTTGCAAATACAAAGAGCGGAGACAAGCTTCACGCAAAGAGACTTCCGTTCCTGCGTAATATCGTAACCGTCGGCTACGAGCAGGAGGGCTGTATGACTTGGGAGCAGGCGCTTGAAAAGGCGAGTGAAGTCCCTGTCGAGGAGGTTTACAGACGTGCGTCCCTTGTCAGGAAGGACGATGTTTGCAATATGCAGTACACCTCGGGCACGACAGGCTTCCCCAAGGGCGTTATGCTCACTCATTACAACGTTGTAAACAACGGTAAGTGTATCGGCGACAGAATGGATCTTTCGACGGCGGACAGAATGATGATCCACGTTCCGATGTTCCATTGCTTCGGTATGGTATTGGCAATGACGGCGATAATGACGCACGGCGGAACGGCGCTTCCGCTTCCGTATTTCTCACCGAAATCCTCGCTTGCCTGCATCAACAGCGAGCGTATAACGGCATTCCACGGAGTTCCGACAATGTTTATCGCCATGCTTCAGCATCCCGACTTTGAAAAGACGGACTTTTCTTATATGAGAACGGGAATTATGGCAGGCTCGCCCTGTCCGATCTCGAAAATGCGTGAGGTCGTTGAGAAAATGCACATGACGGAGATCACCATTGTTTACGGACAGACGGAGTCGTCTCCCGGTTGTACGATGAGCAGCACGGACGATCCGCTTGAGGACAGAGTTGCGACGGTCGGTCATCCGCTGCCGAAGATCGAATGTAAGATCGTCGATCCCGAAACCGGACTTGACTGTCCCGATAATGTCACGGGCGAGTTTGTCGCACGCGGATATAACATAATGAAAGGTTATTATAAGATGCCCAAGGCAACGGCAAACGCAATCGACAAGGACGGCTGGCTCCACACGGGCGACCTTGCCTGCCGCACTCCGGAGGGTAATTACAGAATTACGGGCAGACTTAAAGATATGATAATCCGAGGCGGAGAGAATATCTATCCCAAGGAGATAGAGGAGTTCATCTACACTCATCCCAAGGTCAAGGACGTTCAGGTTATCGGTGTTCCCGATGAAGCTTTGGGTGAGGAGATCATGGCTTGCGTTATCCTCAAGGAGGGCGAAACCATGACCGAACAGGAGATGAAGGACTACGTTCTTTCGCATATGGCAAAGCATAAGGTGCCCAAGTACATTGATTTTGTCACCGAGTTCCCGATGAACGTTGCAGGCAAGATCCTCAAGTACAAGATGCGTGAGGATGCAATAAAGAAATACGGCCTGCAAAAAGCAAATTCGGTTGTTACTGCGTAACATTACATAATGTAATGTTAGCATTACAAAATGTAGCTTGCAAATCTATATTTATTATCTTATAATGTACCGCAATAGGTGCAAATAGCCTGTTGAAACAAAGGCTGTGACGAAGACGGTTGCGTTTATTCGTTTTCAGAGAGTCGGCGTTTGGTGTGAGCCGACAGCGGAATTTACGTAATGCCCATCACTTCTGAGCCGGAGAGATGAAACAACAGTAGTTTCTCCCGTGACAACTACGTTAGTGTTGAGGGATTGTCAGATCCTGCAGAGTGGCGAAAAGCAATAGCAGATCGCAATTTGAGTGGTACCGCGGATATTTAATCCGTCTCAAAGTTTAGAAACTTTGAGACGGATTTTTTGTTTTTTCCGGGCCGGTATATTACGGAGGTTAAATTTATGTCAAATCCAAATGAGTCAAAAAAGCTTTATGAAGTTGCGGAACGTATCCATGAAATGAGAGATATCTGCGCTTTTACCGTTGAGGAAATGGCTGAAAAGACAGAGGTCTCGGTCGATCAGTACAGAATTTATGAAAGCGGAACGGTTGATCTTCCGTTCACATTCATTCATAAGTGCGCCCTTGCATTTGACATTGGTATTACTGACCTTCTTGAGGGACACAGCGCAGTTCTTTCATCCTACTCGGTCACAAGGAGAGGAAAGGGAAAGATTACGGCAAGCGAAAACGGAATTGAAATTCAGAACCTTGCCGCAAATTTCAGAAACAAGCTTTCCGAGCCCTACTGGGTAAGATACGAATACGATGCAGACCTTGAGAACAAGCCGATCCATACCACCACCCACGGCGGTCAGGAGTTTGACCTTGTTGTCAGCGGAACTCTGAGAGTAAGAGTCGGCAACCATGAGGAGGTTCTTCATGAGGGCGACAGCATCTATTACAACTCCTCAACCCCTCACGGTATGATTGCCGTTGACGGCAGAGACTGTCTCTTCCTTGCGATGGTTATGGCGAGCGACGAGCCTGTCTCGAACATCGTCCATGAAAGAGCTGTCAAGGGCGTCAAGGCAAAGGGCAGCTATGTCTGCGAAAAATTCATTGACACCACCGAGGACGAAAACGGAAACCTCGTTTCCATCGACTTCAACCACACAGACGAATTTAACTTCGCTTTTGATATTGTTGACAATATCGCAAGAAAATCTCCCGACAAGCGTGCTCTCGTTCACGTTGACAGGGACAAGAACGAAAGATTTTTCACCTTTAAGGATATTAAGGAACACTCTGCTCAGGCGGCTAACTACTTCAAGTCGCTCGGCATTAAAAAGGGCGACAGAGTAATGCTCGTCCTCAAGCGCCACTATCAGTTCTGGTTTGCAATCCTCGGTCTGCACAAGATCGGAGCTATTGCAATTCCTGCAACAAATCTTCTTGTTGATCACGACTTTGAATACAGATTTGAGGCGGCGGGCGTTACGACTATCCTTTGCACGGCTGACGGTGACACCGCTCATCAGGTCGATCTTGCGGACGAGAAAACACATACGCTTGCAAATAAAATCATCGTCGGCGGTCGCCGTGACGGCTGGCACAGCTTTGACGATGAATACTGCCTGTTCTCCAGAAGATTCAGACGTGAGGAGGATGCTCCCTGCGGAGACGATCCGATGCTCATGTTCTTTACCTCGGGCACAACAGGTTATCCGAAGATCGCAACCCATTCCTACAAATATCCTTTGGGACACTATATTACGGCAAAATACTGGCACTGCGTAAGCAAGGACGGACTTCACTTTACGATCTCCGACACCGGCTGGGGCAAGGCTCTCTGGGGCAAGCTGTACGGACAGTGGCTCTGCGAGGGTGCGGTATTTGTCTATGACTTCGACAGATTCAGCGCTTCGGATATTCTTCCGATGTTCGCAAAATACAATATAACAACCTTCTGCGCTCCTCCGACAATGTACAGAATGATGATCAAGGAGGATCTCGGCAAGTATGACCTCAGCTCAATCCGCCACGCCACGACGGCAGGCGAGGCTCTTAACCCTGAAGTGTTCCGCCAGTTCTACAATGCAACAGGACTTGAGCTTATGGAGGGCTT
>JAXJRE010000227.1:0-1552 GCA_036310785.1 Acutalibacteraceae bacterium | reverse complement strand
ATGTTTCTTTTTAGCCGTTTTTTCCGATTTGACGTATAAACATACGCCGGGCATCGGAAGAAAACGGCTTCTTCATCTTAGTGCGACAGCCCCTGCTGTTTTTATTCAATTTCAAAAAGTCTGCGTGCGTTTTCTGTCGCAGAGTTGATAAGCTGCTGAGTGTCGGTGTGTCTGACCTCGGCAATTTTTTCTGCCGAATATGCGATCAGATCCGATGAGTTGCGCTGTCCTCTGAACGGCACGGGCGACATATACGGACAGTCGGTTTCAAGCAGAAGTCTGTCCTCGGGTACATATTCCGCAACCTCAAGCGGTTTCTTTGCGTTTTTGAATGTCACCGCACCGCCGAGACCGATATACATACCGAGCTTCAGCGTCTCCTTTGCGGTTTCCACGCTTCCCGAAAAGCAATGCACAACGCCTTTCGGCTTGTACTTTTTCAGCAGACGCATCGTGTCCTCGTGAGCCTCACGGTCATGGACAATAACAGGGAGGTCAAGCTCGTTTGCGAGCGCAAGCTGTTTTTCAAAGATATCAATCTGTAAGTCCTTCGGTACGAAATCGTAGTGATATTCAAGACCGATTTCTCCGACTGCGACGCATTTTTTGTGTGAGTAAAGCTCTTTTATCCTTTCAAGATCCGTGTAGGAAGCCTCGGCTATATTGCTCGGATGAACTCCCACAGCCGAATAGAAAAAGTCGTATTTCTCCGAAAATTCAATGCTTTTCAGGCTTGAAGCAAGGTCACAGCCGCAGTTAATTACATTCACAACGCCCTTTGAGGGCAGGGAGCTTAAAAGCTCGGCTCTGTCCTCATCGAATTTTTCATCGTCATAATGGGCGTGGGTGTCGAAAATATTGCCGTACATTATCTTATCTTTGCTCCATTAGGCATACCGTCAACGAAAACAACCTTTGCTTCGTCGTCACAGTCTGCGGCAAGAATCATTCCGTTACTCTCAACTCCGCAGAGTACGGCAGGCTTGAGGTTGGCGACAACAATAACCTTGTGACCGATGAGCTCCTCGGGCTTATACCACTTTGCAATTCCGCTGGCAACTATTCTCGGAGCCTTTCCGCCGTCATCAAGAGTGAGCTTCAGAAGCTTCTTCGCTTTCTTAACAGGCTCGCAGTCCTTGATCTCGGCAACCCTCAGCTCGACCTTGCCGAAATCCTCAATGCCGATTTTGGCAAGTCCCTCAACCTCGGCGTTTTCCTCCTTGGCGGCCTCCTGCGAAGCCTCGGCTCTTGCTTCGATCTTTTCAAACATTTCCTTGGGATCAATTCTTGCGAAAATCGGCTCAGCCTTGCCGACCTGTGTGCCTGCCTTGAGTGCGCCGAACTCGCTCAATGAGTCGTAATCCTTTATGTCGGTATTGAGCTGGGCAAAAATCTTGTCGGCGGTGTCGGGGAGGAACGGGGAGAGGAGAACGGCGGTGAAACGAATGCTTTCAAGCAGGTTGTAAAGCACCGTTCCGAGACGTGCTTTCTTGCTCTCGTCCTTTGCAAGAGACCATGGCGTAGTTTCGTCAATATATTTGTTGCAGCGTTT
>JAXJRE010000226.1:0-2706 GCA_036310785.1 Acutalibacteraceae bacterium | reverse complement strand
ATCCCAAAATAAAGCTTGCGGTTTTCGGAAGTGTTGTGCCCGAGTTAAAGGAAAAATTTGACTCCCTGTTAAGCGATAAGGTTTTCTATGTCGGCTGGAAAAAATCCGACGGGATTTACGACGAATTTGCAGGGGCGGATATTGTGATCTTCCCCGGACTTCACTCGGTTTTGTGGGAACAGGCGGTAGCAATGGGCAAGCCCTGCATCTTCAAGAAAATCGACGGCTTCACCCACATTGACCTCGGCGGAAACTGCCTTTTCTTCGAGAAAGACGACGTTGAGGAATATAAAAATAAAATCGGACTTTGCATAGCTGAGCTTGATTCAATGCGAAGCTTTGCGGAAACACACGGAAAAGAAAAATTCTCCTACAATAATATTGCAAAAAGATCCGTCGGAATAGAATGATTCCCGGCGCAAAAATAAAGGAATCGGTGATCGGTTATGTCTTTGTACGAAAAATTAGTTAATAAAGAGGAAACAATGTCAGTTGTCGGTCTCGGATATGTCGGTATGCCGCTTGCGGTTGCTTTTGCCGCTAAAGGTATCAACGTCATCGGCTTTGACCTCAACGAGAAGAAAATCGAATTGTATAAATCGGGCATTGATCCGACGAAGGAGGTCGGCGACGAAGCGATCCGCACGACAACGATCCGCTTCACTCCCGATGAAAACGAGCTGAAAAAGGCAAAGTTTCATATTGTCGCCGTTCCCACTCCCGTCAACACCGACCACACTCCCGATCTCACTCCCGTTATCGGTGCTTCGGAGATTGTAGGACGCAATCTTACCAAAGGCTCGATAGTAGTTTTTGAATCGACCGTTTATCCGGGCTGTACCGAGGATGTTTGTATTCCCGTTCTCGAAAAGGCTTCGGGACTTAAATGCGGCGAGGATTTTAAGATCGGCTACTCCCCCGAAAGAATAAATCCCGGCGACAAGATTCACCGCCTTGAAAACATCCGCAAGATCGTTTCGGGTATGGATAAGGAGTCCGCCGAGGAGATCAAAAACATCTACGATATCGTAATAGAGGTCGGCACTTATCCCGTTTCCAACATCAAGACGGCAGAAGCGGTAAAGGTTGTCGAGAACAGCCAGCGTGACATAAACATCGCCTTTATGAATGAGCTTGCGATGGTATTTGACCGTATGAATATCGACACCAACGAGGTCATTGACGGTATGAACACCAAGTGGAATGCTCTCGGTTTCCGTCCCGGACTTGTCGGCGGTCACTGCATCGGCGTCGATCCGTACTACTTTACATATGAGGCCGAGAAGTTGGGCTACCACAGCCAGATCATTCTCAGCGGCCGTATTGTCAACGACAATATGGGCAAATACGTTGCCGACGCCGCCGTCAAAAAGATGGTTGAAGCAGGACAGGCTCCGAAAAACAGCAAGGTAGTTATTATGGGACTTACCTTCAAGGAGAACTGCCCCGACATCAGAAACTCCAAGGTTGAGGATATCATCAAGCGACTCGGAGAATACAATATTAAACCGCTCGTTGTTGATCCGTGGGCAGATAAAAACGAAGCCCTTGCGGAATACGGAGTTCAGCTTACCGATATCAAGGATATCAGCGACGCAGACTGCGTTATTATGGCGGTTGCCCACAAGGAATTTAAAGAGCTCGGACTTGAGGGCGTTGAAAAGCTCTTCAGGGACACGGACAACGCAAACAAGGTATTACTCGACGTAAAGGGGTTGTATACCGTTGAAGAGTTGGAAGCTCCGGGTATGAAATACTGGAGACTGTGATCAAAACAGAGGGATAAATATGATCTATGTTTTTACTGCGGTACACGACCGATATAAAATAACCGAAAAATTTGTGGATCAGCTTTTACGCCAGACCTATAAAGATATTCAGCTTGTCCTCGTTGACGACGGCTGTACCGACTCGACTGCCGATATGGTGCGTTCCAAAATGCCCGACGCTGTTATAATTCAGGGCGACGGAAACCTTTGGTGGGGCGGTGCGCTTCACGAGGCATACAAATGGACTGTTAAAAACGCCGACAGAAACGCATATGCCATGTTTGCAAACGATGATTCCGAATTTGACGATGATTATATAGAAAAAGCAATAGATATTCTTGAAAAAAAAGAACGCACTTTGCTTACGGGATACGGGGTCAGCCGTCAGACCGGCAAGGTCTTTGACGGTGCGGTCGATTACGACTATGTGACCACCACGGTAAAAAGAAGCGGAGCAGGTACGGGCAACTGCGCCTCGACAAGAAGTCTGTTTTTCAGAATCAAGGATTTCCTCACCGTTGGCGGATTTCATCCCGTTCTTCTGCCGCATTACGGCTCGGACTATGAGTGGACCATCCGCGCGTGCAGAAAATACGGCTATACGATTTACTGCGACGAAAGCCTCAGATATCTTGTTGATGAAGAAACAACCGGCGATAATTTCTATGACAAGCTGAACAGGAAAAAACTTTTCAGCAAGCGTTCAATGAGCAATCCGATTTATAAATTCACAATGATATTCCTTTCCACTCCGGCAAAGCTCATACCGAAAACCGTCGGCAACCAGCTCAGTCGGGTTTACAAAAAGAGAGATATTTTTAAGACTATTATAAAACGCTGAAAACGGAGGAAAGAAAATGCCAAACAGCAACAGAACCGTAGGGCAGACTATAACTCATCTGATTATAGTCATGTGCTCCTGTGCGTTCATCAGCTT
>JAXJRE010000225.1:0-5130 GCA_036310785.1 Acutalibacteraceae bacterium | reverse complement strand
ATGATGGTCAGCTATGAGCCGGCTTACACGATGATGAACGAGTGGTTCAAGCAGCTCTACGGCGAGAGCGAGGGCAAGGAGAACAAGGGTCTTTTCCCGGCTTCGGCGATCTTCTCGACCGATCTTCATTCAATGGGACAGTATATTCAGCAGGGTGAAAGACACCTCTTTGAAACCGTAGTCCACTTTGCAAAGTCGAAGTCGGAGGTTGAAATCAAGAACGAAGAGGGCAGTGCGGACGGACTCAATTTCCTTGCAGGAAAGACCGTTTCGTTTGTCAATCAGAAAGCGTTCGAGGGTACTCTGCTTGCCCACACCGACGGCGACGTTCCGAACATTGTGCTTGAGGTTGAGACGATGGACGAATTTAATCTCGGCTATCTGATCTATTTCCTTGAGAAAGCCTGTGCGATAAGCGGTTATATTCTCGGAATCAACCCGTTCGATCAGCCGGGTGTTGAAAGCTACAAGAAAAATATGTTTGCTCTCCTCGGTAAGCCGGGTTATGAGGACCGTAAGGCCGAGCTTGAAGCAAGATTAAACTGATTTCGTAAAAATTTCCGTGAGGTACACGGATTTTAGAATAAAAAACAGGGAGGATATTTATTATGGTATCTCTTATTTTAGGTAAAAAAGGTTCAGGAAAAACAAAGCTCTTGATCGAAAAGGTCAACGAGGCTATTGAAAACTCAAACGGCAACGTTGTTTGCGTTGAGAAGCAGCCCAAGCTCACATATGACGTAAACTACCGTGCACGTCTTATTGATACGGATCACTACAAGGTAAGCGGCTACGACGCATTCTTCGGCTTCCTCTGCGGCATCTGCGCAGGCGATCACGACATCACGGACGTTCTTGTTGACGCAACTCTCAGAATCGGTTCCCGTGACTACGGCGAGCTTTGCGAGTTCCTCAAGAAGGTTGACGAGCTGAGCAAGAACCACGTTGAGGAGAAGAACTTCATCTTCACGATCTCCGCCGACGAGGAGGAGCTTCCGAAGGAGATCTTCGATTTCTGCAAGAAGATCTGACATTGATAAAAACAACCGCCGTTTGTCGCCCGAAAGGCTGATGAACGGCGGTATTTTTTTGCGCTTTTCAGAAAAAAGACCGTGTCTCGACAAACCATTTGCCGTTATCGACGAAGAAATCACGAGTCTGTCCCTGAACAATGAGCGTATATTTTGTTGCCCTGCCTCCGGATTTTGCCGGAGCATTGTTTTTTATGTTGATGATCTGTTCCACGGCAAATTTTCTGCCGTCTTTCCAAAGAATACTCAGCGGAACGACCTGCCCCTCGGGAAGCACTTCGATATACATTGTCACATATTCACGGTTATATTTAACATACATACTTTTACCTCCCGACAAAATCAACGAACAAATGTTCACCTATATTATACCGCATTTTTTCGATTAGTCAAGAGGTTTATTTTTCAATTTTATTCTATCAGTCCGTGATAGCGGAGTGTGTGGCAGACGGTTTCCTTTGCGGCGTCGCTCGGACGGGTGAGGGGGAGACGGCAAATTCCGCTGTCTGTCCCCATCAGAGACATTGCATACTTGACGGGCATCGGGTTCACATCACAGAAAAGTGAGCTGCAAAGATCAAGATATCTGAGCTGCAAGGCAGCGGCATAGCCTGCGTCTCCGTCAAGAGCGGCTGCTGCTATATCGTGCGCCGCCTGCGGCAGAATGTTTGAAAGCACGGATATCGTACCCTTGCCGCCGAGCAGGGTAAAGGCGGCGCTCTGGTCGTCGTTGCCGCAGTAAATGTCAAGATCATCGCCGCACAGCATCATCGTTTTCATCAATGCGGAAAGGTCGCCGTTTGCCTCCTTGGTTGCAACTATGTTGTCGAGCTGACTGAGCCTTTTATATGTTTCGGGTTTTATGTCCACGCCCGTCCTCGACGGCACATTATAGACGATTATCGGCTTTGTCACGCTTTCGCTTATACATCCGTAATGCTCGACAAGTCCCTCCTGCGAGCATTTGTTGTAGTACGGTGTTACGATCAGCAGAGCGTCAACTCCAAGGCTTTCTGCGGAAAGACTTTTCTTGATGACGTCACGGGTGTTGTTGCCGCCCGTACCTGCTATAACGGGTACACGGCCGTCAACGTGCCTGACCGTAGTTTTGATGACCTGACGGCGCTCTCTTGTGTCGAGGGTTGCACTTTCGCCCGTTGTTCCGCAGACGACGATAGCGTCCGTGCCGTTGTTGATTTGAAAATCTATCTGTCTTTTCAGAGCCTTGTAATCAACCTTCCTGTTTTCGTTGAACGGTGTGACGATCGCACATGCCGTTCCCTTAAAAACCGTTTGCTTCATTAAAACGCCCCTTATATAAAAATAAAGACAGGAAAATGAATTCCTGTCTTTTTAACGAATTAAGACCATGTTATACCGCTTTTTATTACCCTAGCAGGTACTCCCCCAACCAAGCTGTTGGGTGGTACGTCGGATGTTACAACAGCGCCTGCGGCAACAATACTGCCTTCACCAATATGAACGCCTTTGAGTATCATTGCGCCCATACATATCAAAACGTTATCTTCGATGATAATAGGGGCGCTTTGCGATTTACTGCTATTGATGGTATGATTATCGCTATCTCGTATTATTACATTTTCAGATATCGAGACATTGTTGCCAATGGTGATTTTGTCGAAGCAGTATATTTTTGAATCATAATTAATGTATCCGCTGCCTAATGTTAAAATGGCGTTTTCCAAAACTCCGATACGGCAGCCGGCTGAGACTACAAAATTTTTTTTGCATATTAAGGTTGCGTTGTCAGCAATATTCAAATATCCAACAGATTTATTTTTTGAATTTTTGCTCTGAGAAACATTAAAATCCAAACTTCCGTTAATGTCAAGCGTAGCTTTTTTTGAAATAAAGATACTATATGGCTTATATGCAAATAAATTATTGGATATCTTTTTTCTGATTAAATGAGCATGAACTCTTTTTATAATAGACATAACCATCAGTCCATATATCCCTTGGCGCAAAGCAGCTCTGCAAGAAGAACTGCGCCGCCTGCTGCACCGCGGAGAGTGTTGTGAGAAAGACATACAAACTTGTAGTCGTACTGGGTGTCCTCACGCAGTCTGCCGATGCTGACAGCCATGCCGCCCTCAAGATCTCGCTGGAGCTTTGTCTGCGGCATATTGTCCTCCGTGAAGTAGTGGAGGAACTGCTTAGGTGCGCTCGGAAGCGCAAGCTTCTGCGGCTCGCCCGAGAAGCTCTCCCAAACCTTGAGGATCTCCTCCTTGGAGGGAGCCTTGTCGGCAAACTTAATAAATACTGCGCCCATATGACCGTTGGAAACGGGAACACGAAGGCACTGAGCCGTGAAATGAGGCTCGCTTGCGTTGACGATCTTGTCGTCCTCAACCTTACCCCAGATTTTGAGCGGCTCCTGCTCGCTCTTTTCTTCCTCACCGCCGATGAACGGAATGACGTTATCTACCATCTCAGGCCATGTCTCAAAGGTCTTGCCTGCGCCGGAAATTGCCTGATATGTGCAGACGAGAACGTCCTCAACCTTGTAGCCAGCCTTGTCAAGCGGATAAACCGCAGGAACATAGCTCTGAAGTGAGCAGTTTGACTTGACGGCAATGAAGCCTCTCTTTGTGCCGAGACGCTTTTTCTGTCCCTCGATAACATTGATGTGGTCGGCATTAAGCTCGGGAACAACCATCGGAACGTCGGGAGTTCCTCTGTGAGCGCTGTTGTTGGAAACAACGGGACACTCCGCCTTTGCGTATCTTTCCTCAAGAGCCTTGATCTCGTCCTTCTTCATATCGACTGCGCAGAAAACAAAGTCAACGAGAGAAGCGATTTTCTCAACATCTGCCGTAGCGTCGTAGATGATGAGATCAGCCATATTTGCGGGCATCGGAGTATCCATGCACCAACGGCTGCCAACTGCCTCTTTGTATGTCTTACCCGCAGAACGGGGACTTGCAGCAACAAGAACGACCTCAAACCAAGGGTGATTTTCGAGCAGGGACGCAAATCTCTGTCCGACCATACCGGTAGCTCCTATGATACCTACCTTGTACTTTTTCATTACAAATTCACCTCTTAAATAAATTTTAAAAATGTGTTGCCATTCGACCGATTATGCAATATAATAATAAATTGTCAACACGTAGTAATCTTCGATTACTTTAAGAGTGATAATACCATTTTTTAAGATACAAGTCAAGAGCCAATAGGCGGAAACAGAGGTTTTAAGATGAAAAAAAGTGATTTTTATTATGATCTTCCCGAGGAGCTGATCGCTCAGCATCCCATTGAACCGAGGGACAGCTCAAGGCTTATGCACCTTGACCGCAGAACGGGGGAGACAGAACATCTGCATTTCCGTGATATTGTTGACCTGCTCAACGAGGGCGACTGTCTCATTCTCAACAATACGAGGGTGCTTCCGGCCCGGCTTTACGGCGTAAAGGACACTACGGGCGCAGTCGTTGAATTTCTCCTGCTTAATCAGCATGATGCAAACACCTGGGAGGTTATGGCAGGCCCCGGCAAGAAAGCGAGAGAGGGAGCTGAATTTACATTCGGCGAGGGTATTCTTAAAGCGAGGATAATGGAAGTCCTTGAAAACGGAAACAGAATTGCCGAATTTTCGTATGAGGGCAATTTTTACAATGTTCTTGACAAAATCGGTGAAATGCCTCTGCCGCATTATATAAAGGAAAAGCTTGAAAACAGCGAACGCTATCAGACGGTTTATTCAAAGGAGTTAGGCTCTGCCGCCGCTCCGACAGCAGGACTGCACTTCACACCCGAGCTTTTGCAGAAGATCAGGGACAAGGGAGTTAAGATCGGTTTTGTCACCCTCCATGTCGGCATCGGCACTTTCCGCCCCGTAAAGACTGAGAATATCGAGGAACACAAGATGCACTCCGAGCATTATATGATCCCTGCCGAAACTGCGGATATAATCAATGAGACAAAGAAGAACGGGGGCAGGGTGATCGCTGTCGGTACTACCTGTTGCCGCACCCTCGAATCTGTCTGTCAGGCAAAGGGCAAGGTCTGCGAATATGACGACCGGACAAGCATTTTCATCTATCCCGGCTACGAATTTAAGTGCATTGACGGACTT